>JBAROU010000096.1:0-4397 GCA_049642385.1 Dehalococcoidia bacterium
CTTTTAATGCTCGTGGGGCCCCACCCCCACCCCCACTCGCTCTCGCTCGGCGGCGGCGCTCCGCGCCGCTTCCCTCCGGCGCCTCGCTCGGGCCGCAGGCGCTTTTAATGCTCGTGGGGCCCTCCGCCTCCGCGCGCGCACGACTCATGCGCGCTACGGCGAGACCTCGCCGTAGCTGGTCGCTCGCAACGTGTGCGACCAGCAGAGGCGGGCACCCCCACTCGCTCTCGCCTCGCTCGGGCCGCAGGCGCTCCGACCTCCCGACCTCCCGACCTCCCGAACTCCCGACCTCCCGTCCTTCCTACTTCTTCCCTTTCGCCGTGAGCGTGAGCTGGGCAATCAAACCAGCAAAACCGAGCGCGAGCCACACCAGCAACACCCACCGCTGCCCCGGAACGGGGGACAGCGGATAGGCGAGCCATACATCATTACGTACTGTGGCGGTTGCGGCACTACGGTCACCGGCGAGAGCCACCGCGCCTACGACTGTCGTCCAGGCGCCACCAAACGCGGTGGACGCAATGATGACGTATCGCTGCAGCGCCAGCGCACCGAGCGCACCAGACACTGAAAACAGAATGACGATGAAGATGTGAGGCTCGCTGCCAGCCGCCGCCCAGATGACGTTCGCGAGGAGGGCGCCAATCAGACCGCCGATGAGTGCGACGCCGATGAAATACGCCGCAATGAGCACCAAGGCGCCGATGACGCCTCCGCCGATGGCGGCCACGACCATCCAGACCTTCTGTTCGGCCCCCATGAACGAGCTTGCCAGCAGCGCGCCAATGATGAAGCCGTAAACTCCAAGCACGACGCGAAACACGCGATAGCCGGCAAAGCAGGAAAGCAGGCCGCCAATCACGAGGATGATCGCGGCCGGCACCTGGAACGACGCGGGAAGCATCAACCGGGGATTATAGAATGCGTTGTGCGATTGCGCCGCCTGACCGTTGCGGGCATTCTGACGACCGGCGCTGGCGTCGCCCTCTTTGTCTGGTTGATCTGGTATGTCGGGCCGGGCGAGATCTGGGCGGGGTTTCGCCAGATCGGCTGGGGGCTCGTCCTCATCATCTTCATTGCCGGACTGCGATTTGCCGTCCGCGCGGCCGCCTGGCAACGATGCCTCGAACCTCCGCATCACCTTCGGTTCACTGACGCCTTCGCCGCCGTGCTTTCCGGCGACGCGTTGGGCAACATCACGCCGCTTGGCCCGATTGTGGGTGAACCAGCGAAAGCTGCGTTCGTCCGCGCGCGTGTGCCGATCGGCGCCGCGCTGACGGCGCTCGCGATCGAGAACGTGTTCTACACGCTCTCGGTGGCGGCGATGATTGCCGCCGGATCAATTGCGTTACTGGTGCGCACCGACATCGCCCCATCCCTGCGTCACGCCGGTGAGCTCGCGATTGCGGGCGTCTTTGCCCTCTATCTGGCGACGTTGTGGACGATCTGGCGCCGGCCCGCTGTTTTGAGCAGCAGCGTGGCGGTGCTCGGCCGGCTCACCTCCTCGTCCACCCTGGATGCGCGAGTCGCGAAGGTTCGCGCTCTCGAAGAGCGGGTTTACACGTTCGCGTCGCGACGACGTCACGCACTGATGCCAATCGGGGCCCTGGAACTCGCGTTTCATGCGCTGGGTGTGCTCGAAGTGCACGTGACGCTCTGGCTGCTCCTGGGCGACGCGCCACCACTCATGACCTCGTTCGTCCTCGAAACCGTGAATCGCCTCATCACCGTCGTCTTCAAACCGGTGCCCATGCAAGTCGGCGTGAATGAGGCAGGCACGGCGCTCGTCACTCAAGTGCTCGGATTGACGCTTGAAGCTGGGCTCACGCTTGCGATCGTCCGCAAAGCCCGCGTTCTTTTCTGGATCGTGGTCGGATCGGTGCTCCTCGTGCGCCACGGCCTCACTGCCCGAGCCGTGCTCGAAGACGACGCCTCGCATCTGGCGTGACCCGTTCGGCGAGCCGTTTTCGCCTTTCAGCTGCAGAGGCTCATTGCCTCAAGGTAAGATGATCAGTCGCCAACTCAACAGTATTTCGGACCGTACGGCGTCCGCTTTGCGTCAAAGGAGGGGGCGATTAGTGACGAGGTCGGGGGCTGCGCGGGTCACGCTCCTCCGGTCGCGAGACTCGAGGTCGGTAGTGACAGCAGCTACGTCGGTCCCGGTTCGGGACGCTCTTGTGCTTGCCGCAGGTAATGGCGATAGGTTTCGCAACGGTACACGGCAATCGAAGCTTTTACAGCCACTCGCCGGTCAACCACTCATTCTTCGAACGCTGGAAACGGCACGCGACGCGGGCATTACATCCTTTGAAGTCGTGCTCGGATACCAGGCTGACGCCGTGAGGGCGGCCATCGAACATGGGGCTCCTCGAAACGTATTGATTCACTTCAGCATCAATCCCCAGTGGCATCTCGAGAATGGTGTCTCCGTGCTGGCCGCACGGGACCGGATGAAGGGCCGCTTCGCGCTGCTGATGGGGGATCATTTGTTCGAGGCGGGAATTCTTTCCCATCTCCTGCGGATGCCGGTCGGCGACGACGAATCGTTGCTGGCCGTGGACGTGCGTGCGACGTCATCAGCCATAGCCGCGGAAGCTACCAAGGTCCGAATGACGGGATCCCGCATCACGGCCATCGGCAAGGATCTCACGACCTACGACGGACTCGACACGGGATTGTTCGTGTGCGCGCCGTCGGTCTTCGACGCGCTGGAAGTCTCGTGCGCGTCGGGCGATACCACGTTGAGCGGCGGCATCCGGGAGCTTGCCGCTCGCGGTCTGATGCGCGGCGTGGACATCGGCGACGCGTCGTGGCACGACATCGACACCATGGCGGACCTCGAGGCTGCGGCCAGCCTCCTCGCCGAACACGCATGAACGACGCGAGCGCGGTACGAAGACGCAAGAGGCGTCAAAACCTGCTCCGCTGGGGCGCACTCGCCGTCGGTGTGTTGCTGTTCTTCGGCACGCTGTACTACATCAATTTCAGAACGGCATTCGGCACGATCCGGCAGCTTGGCATGGGTCTCCCGCTGGCCTTGCTCTTCAGCGGACTGTGGCACCTGGCGAGAACGTGGGCGTGGGCGTGGTGCTTTCCGCGTCCGCGGCAAGTCAGCTTTCTGCGGCTCGCGCGTATTCGCTTGTCCGCGGAGGCCTTCAGCTACCTGACGCTGCGCGGCATCGCCGGCGAGCCCCTGAAGGTCGTGCTACTGGCCGATCGCGTCGATGCCCGCCAGGCGACGGCCGCGGTCGCGTTGGAGCGCCTCGCTTACCTCGTCGGCACCACGGTCATCGTTGGAATCGGCGCGATTGCGGCGATCGTAACGCTTCCGTTGACACGGGTGTGGTTCCGCGTGTTCCGCGCGTTCGCCATCACCGCGGGGGTGCTGACGACCCTGGCGGCAATTGTCATCGCCGGTAAGGGGGATTACCTCCAGTCGCTGCTCAAACGTCTGGACCGGGCGTTCAATTCGTCGTTGTCGCAGGGACGCGTCGGCCGATTCGTCATCGCCGTCGAACGCCAGATGCTCGAGTTGGTGCGCGGAAACCCGCTCCGGCTCCTCGTGCTCATCACCGCGACTCTTCTGTCGTACGTCTTCATGGCGCTCGAAGCGTGGGTCATCATGCGGGCGTCAGGTGCGGCGGTTACGCCGATCGCGGCGCTGGCGGTCGAAACCTTCTCACGCGTCGCCAGTTTTGCCTCGGCGTTCATTCCGGCGAATCTCGGTGCGCTCGAAGCGTCGAGCCTCGCCGCGGCGTCCGCTGTGGGGCTCGTGAGTGGAGGAGCGGCCCTGGCTCTCGCGCGCCGATTGCGCGGCCTCTTCTGGGCCGGCGTGGGGCTCGCCATCTACCCGCGAGGGTCGCGGCCCGCCGTCCGCGCTGCCGAGGGTGAGGCCGCAGCGGATCGCGCGCATCATCCTCGCGCCACACTTCTCTATCTGCCATCGGATCCACACGTGCGTGTCGCCCCGCACGCACGGATCGCGGGTTTGTCGATCGCCGAACGCGTGCTCCACTCAGCGCGGCGCGCGCGCTACGACCGAATCATCATCTGGCTGCCGAAGACTGCCGATGTGAAGCTGTCCAGCGCCATACAGTCGGTGGCCGCGAACATCGGCGGCGATATCGAGATCGCGCGGACGGCCACTGAATGGGAAACCGCGCTTCGCGAGTCGAAATCCATCACGGCGATGACCGTCATCGGCGCCGGCATGCTCGTCTCACCCGCGCTCCTGGCGACGGCTCAGCAGATCGCCGCCGCACCGGGCGAAATCCGCGACGTGCCGGCCGGCGACGACTGGCCCGAAAGCGGCGTTCTCCGAGTGTCGGCAGCCGACGCATCCGATCTGCACCGTCTTGCCGCTGCGCTGGCGCTGCGGCGGCGGCGCGCGCTGCCGC
>JBAROU010000102.1:0-8971 GCA_049642385.1 Dehalococcoidia bacterium
GGACCGGCGTGCCCGCGCGGGTGCTCGTGGGCACCACCCGGCTGGCCCGCGAGGTGGCCGCCGGGTTCGGATACATCGCCATCGAAGGCCGGAACGACGAAAACTGCGAGCGGATCGGGGGTCGTCCGGTCGCTGGGCGAGGCGGGGCACGACGTGGAACGACTCGCAGAAGTAGGGGCAGAAGATCAGGTTGGCCCGCGCATCTCACGGCACTGACGCTAGTGAGTGTAAGTGCCGGCGAGGTGCGTAGAGCTGAAGCCTGGCCTTCCGGAGGGTTGGCACTCGAACTTCGAGCTTCTAACTTTGAGCATCGAGAACGAGGCACTCCACCTCCTCGCCCGGTTCGATCGCGAGCACGTCTTCCGGCACGACGGCCAGCGCGTTCGCCAGCGCCATCGAGGTGAGGATGCCCGACCCCTGCGGGCCGGTGAGCGCAGCGTAGTAGCGGCCACCGCGCCCGTCTGGGTCGCGCTGGCTGAGGATGGCGCGCGCGTACACGCGACGCGCGTCCGTGTTCTCGATACGCTCCTCGGCGATGGCGCGGACGCTCGAGCGCTCCCAACCGCTCTTGCCGAGCATCTTGTAGAGCGCGGCGCGCCCGAACAGCTCGAACGTGATCATGGAGCTGACCGGGTTGCCGGGCAGACCGATGTGGGGCACCTGGCGCTCGCCGCTCGGAAACGCGCCGAACGCAAGCGGTTTGCCGGGCCGCATGCGTACGGTCCAGAAGTCGACCTTACCCTCCTTTGCGAGCACGTCCTTGACGACGTCGTAGTCGCCGCGCGAAACGCCGGCGGACGTGATCAGCATGTCGGCCTCCAGCCCCTGGCGGATCTTGGCGGTGAGCGCCTCGACCGTGTCCGACGCGATGCCCAGGCGCGTCGGGACGCCACCGGCCTCGCGCACCATGGCCGAGATGCTGTACGCGTTGCTGTCGTAGATTTTTCCGGCCGCGACGGGCTCGCCCACGCTTCGCCCTGAGCCTGTCGCAGGATCGAGCAGCTCGTCGCCGGTGGAGAGGATCGCGACGACCGGCCGCCGGTAGACGCGCACAGCGGCCAGGCCGAGCGACGCGAGGACGCCCACCTGTCCCGCGCCGATTGTCGTGCCGGCGGGAACGACGACGGCACCCTGGTGGACATCCTCCGCGGCGTGCCGGATGTTCGCGCCGGGCTCGGCTGCTTTCAGCACGCCGACTTCGTTCGACGACTTCTCGAACGAACCGAAGCGGTGGCCCACCGCCTCGTCCGTCTCCTCGAACGGTACGACAGCGTCAGCGCCGCGCGGGATGGGCGCGCCGGTCATGATGCGCACGGCCGTGCCCGGCGCGACCTCGCCCTCGTACACGTAGCCTGCCGCCAGCTCGCCCGCGACGCGCAGACGCACGGGCGTCGCCTCGCTCGCGCCGGCGGTATCGGCGGCGCGTACGGCGTAGCCGTCCATCGCCGTGTTATCGAGCGGGGGGATGTCGAAGCCGGCGCGCACGTCCTCCGCCAGCACCTGGCCGAGCGCATCGAGAATGGGCTGCTCGACGGGCCCGAGGCGGTGGACGTTGGCCAGGATGCGCTCCCGCGCTTCCTCAACAGAGATCATCTGTTGGGTCGCCATCATGGTCGGCTGGCGGCGTGCTAGCCCAGCTTCACCGCCAGGCAGGTCGTCGTGCGCTGGACGCCGTCGACGCGCTGGATGCCGTCCGTGATGCAGTTGCCCAGCTTGTCCAGGTCTTCCGCTTCGAGCTGGACGACGACATCGAACGGGCCGGTGACGGTGTCGACCGAGGTGACCTTGGCGTCGGCGTGCTTGAGCGTCTGGACCGCCTCGCCCACGCTCTTCGCCTTGCCGACGTCGGCCTCGATGAGGACGTACCCTCGAACAGCCATAGCAGCCTCCTTCTGTGTGTGCGGTTGGTGTGCAGGCATCGTAGCGTTGCGGGGGATGGCGGTTCAAGCGTCGCTCGTTTGACCGCGCGCGCCGCGCTAGAACATAATGCCTCATAACCGTGACGACCGAATCGATCGATCTGGACCAGCTGGCCTCTACAGCAAAGGGGGCGCTCGACGCCGCGCCGGACGAGGCGGCGCTCGAAGCGTGGCGCATCGCGTATCTAGGCCGTAAGGGGCACCTGACGCTCGTGCTCCGTCAGTTGAGCGAGCTGCCGATCGAAGAGCGGCGTCGCCTCGGCGGCGAGGCGAACCGGCTCAAGGCCGGCCTGGAGAGCGCGCTCGAGGAGAAGCGGGCGGCCCTCCAGCAGGAGCGGCTCGCCGTCACAATGGAAGCCGGCCGCCTGGACGTGACGCTGCCCGGTCGGCGCAAGCGCATCGGACGGCTGCACCCGGTGACGCAAACGATGCGCCAGATGCTCGACATCTTCATC
The DNA here is from genome assembly GCA_049642385.1 of Dehalococcoidia bacterium. Classification (GTDB taxonomy): domain Bacteria; phylum Chloroflexota; class Dehalococcoidia; order DSTF01; family RBG-16-68-14; genus JBAROU01. The sequence goes on from JBAROU010000102.1 coordinate 2,375, forward strand.
GCGATGGGCTTCTCGGTCGTCGAAGGGCCCGAAGTCGAGCTCGATTACTACAACTTCCAGGCGCTACGTATCCCGGAAGACCACCCCGCGCGCGACATGCAGGACACGCTCTGGCTGGAGCCGCCGAGCAAGGACGCGCCGCCGATGCTCCTGCGCACGCACACCTCGCCCAATCAGGCGCGCTTCATGGAGCAGCACGAGCCGCCGATCCGCATCGCCGTGCCAGGCAAGTGCTATCGAAACGAGGCAACGGACGCGAGCCGCGAGTGGCAGTTTACCCAGGTCGAGCTGCTCGCCGTGGACGAAGGGATCAGCATGGCCGACCTGAAGGGCACGCTCTTCGAGTTCGCCAAAGGAATGTTCGGGCAGGAGCGCAAGGTGCGCTTCCGCTGCGACTACTTCCCGTTCGTTGAGCCCGGCGTGGATATGGCCATCGACTGTTTCCTCTGTGGCGGGAAGGGCTGCCGCACCTGCCGCGGCGAAGGCTGGATCGAAGTGCTGGGCGCGGGCATGGTGCACCCGGAGATCCTGTCGACGATGGGCTACGACACGAACCGCTATACCGGCTTCGCGGCCGGCATCGGCGTCGAGCGCATCGCGCTGCTCCGCCACGGCATCGAGGACATCCGCACCTTCTACACGAATGACTTGCGCTTCCTGGAGCAGTTCTGACCTGTGCGCATCTCGCTCAAATGGCTCGCTGACTACGTCGACGTGACGCTGCCGCCGAAAGAGCTGGGGCATCGGCTCACCATGGCCGGCCTCGAGGTGGAGACGATCCACTACGTCGGCGGCGACTGGGACGAGAAGCTCGTCATGGTGGGCGAAGTTGTGTCCGTCGACCCGCACCCGAACGCGGACCGGCTGCGCCTCGCGACAGTCGATCTCGGTGAAAGCGAGCGAATGACCGTCGTCTGTGGCGCGCCCAACGTCGCGCCGGGCCAGAAGATCGCCTTCGCGCGTGCGGGCGCCTCGCTGATCGATGGCAAGAGCGGGAAGTTGGCGCTGCTCAAGCCCGCGACGATCCGTGGCGTCGAGTCGGCGGGGATGGTGTGCTCGGAGCGAGAGCTGGGGCTCTCGGAAGAACACGAGGGTATCCTGGTACTGCCGGACGACGCGCCGGTGGGCAGGCCGCTAGCGCGCTACCTGGGCGACGCGATCCTGGACATCGACTTGAAGCCAAACCGTCCCGACTGCCTCTCCATGGTCGGTATCGCGCGCGAAGTGGCTGCGCTCACCGGCCAGACGCTGCGCGAGCCGGAGCACACCTACGCCGAGGAGGATGAGCCGGCCGCGGCCAAGACGGCCGTCGAGATCGCGGATCCCGACCTCTGCCTCCGCTACGTTGCCACCGTGATCGAGGACGTGCACGTCGGCGAGTCGCCGCCTTGGATGCAAGAGCGGTTGATCGCCGCGGGCATGCGTCCGATCAACAACATTGTCGACATCACAAACTACGTCATGCTCGAGGTCGGCCAGCCGCTGCACGCGTTCGACTACACGAAGCTGCGTGGCGGGCGCATCGTCGTTCGGCGCGCCCGTGTGGGCGAGAAGATGACGACGCTCGACGATATCGAGCGAACGTTGACGAACGACATGCTCGTCATCGCTGACGCGGAGTTACCGGTCGCCATCGCTGGCGTGATGGGCGGCTCTGACTCAGAAGTGACACCCCAAACGACGACGGTGCTGCTCGAGTCGGCGAACTTCCATCCGACGAATGTCCGGCGCACAGCGACGAAGCTCAAATCTCGCACGGAGGCGTCGTCGCGGTTCGAGAAAGGGTTGAGCCCGGCCCTGGCGCTGATCGGAGCAATGCGCGCGACGAAGCTCTTCGTGGAGCTCACGGGCGCGCGCGCTCTCCATGGCTTCGTCGATGTATATCCGGCGCCTGCGCGTGACGTTCACATCGACCTGACGCGCGCGCGCCTGGAGCAGGTGCTGGGCATCGACCTGGCGACATCGCAGGTGCGCAGCGCGCTCACGTCGCTGGGCTTCGGCTGCCAGTGGCACCCGCCCGAGCGCTACGAAGTCCGTGTGCCGTCCTGGCGTACCGACGTCCTGATTGCGGAGGACGTGATTGAGGAGGTTGCCCGGGTCGTTGGCTACGAGCATATTCCCACGAAAGGCCTCGGTGGCGAGGTGCCGCCGCGCGTACCGCAGCCGCTGCGCGACCTGCGCGAGCGCCTGCGTGACGCGCTCGCCGCGGCCGGTATGCAGGAGGTGATCTCGTATTCGCTCACGACCATGGCAGCGCTGCGCCAGGTGATGCCACCGGAGGAGCTGGCCACGTACCCGCCGCTCCGCGTCGTGAGCCCCGTGAGTCAGGAGCACGAGTACTTGCGCCCGGTCCTGCGCGCGAGCCTGCTGAAGACGCTCGCTGCGAACGTGCGCCAGCGGGAGGGCGAGCTAGCCCTCTTCGAAGTGGCGAAAGGATTCACGCCGCAGCCTGACGCACTGCCGGAGGAACACGAGCACGTCGTCGGCGTCGTCACCGGGCGGCGCGAGGACCGCTGGGGCCACGCCACGCAGGAACCCATCGATTTCTACGACGCGAAGGGCTACGTGGAGGCCGCGCTCGATTCGCTCGCTATCACAGCGACGTTTGAAAGCGTGCCGGCGTTTGGTCTCGTGCCAGGACGCGCGGCGGAGCTGCACGTTGACGGACGTAAGGTGGGCACAATCGGTCAGGTGCACCCGTCGGTCGCCGAGGCGTTCGACATCGACCAGGACGTCTACTTGTTCGAGTTGCTGGTGGACGAGCTATTGCCGTCCGTCGGCGGCATCCGCCGCTACGAGCCGCCGTCGCGCTTCCCGCCGGTGGTGCAGGACGTCGCGCTGCTCGTCGATCAAGCCACGCCTGCCGACCGCGTGCGCGCGCTGATCGAGGAACACAAGCTGGTGCGCGAGGCGCGCATCTTCGATGTGTACGAAGGCGATCGCATCCCGCCGAACAAGAAGTCGCTCGCCTTCGCCGTCACCTACCAGTCCAGCGAAGGCACGCTGACCGATGAAGAAGTGGCGCGCGCGCGTCGCGCGATCGTCGAACGGCTCCAGCGCGAAGTGAGCGCCGAGCTGCGCGGCGCGGACTGAGCGCAGCGCCTCGATGCCTCTCACGATCGCGCATCGGGCGGGGAACAACCTCGCCGCGCTCGCGCGGGCGTTCGCCGCCGGCGCCGATTACGCGGAGGCGGATGTGTGGCTCTACCGCGGGCGGCTGGAGGTGCGGCATGAGAAGACCGCCGGCCCGCTGCCCATCCTCTGGGATCGCTGGTTGCTGCGCGCCATGCCGCCACCGGCGCATCGGCTTACTCTCACCGACCTGCTCGCCGTGCGCGGCGAGGGCCGCCTGTTGCTCGACCTGAAGGGTCGTGCGGAGGACCTGGCCGAGGGGCTCGGCGACGTGCTTAAGCTGACCAAAAGCAGCGAGGGCGTGGCGTTCACCGGCGGCTGGGATCACCTCGACCGGCTGGCCCCGAAGTTCCCGCGTGCGCCGCGCTTCTACTCGCTCGGAACGCCACGCCGGCTCGAAACCCTGCGCCCGCGCTTCGCCCGGCGCGAGATCGCGGCGGTCTCGATCGACAGCAGGTTTCTGTCAGAAGCGATCGTCTCAGAGCTGCGGGCGGCAGCTGTCGAGACGATAATCACCTGGGCGGTGAAGAGCGCCGACGATGCGCGCCGCGTGCTTGGCTGGGGCGTGGACGGCATCACGAGCGACAATCTCGCGCTGCTGACGGCGCTGAGGAACGGAAGCCCAGACCACTAGGGTTGCATGCGCCGGCGCAGGCTACGCAGCGCCGAGGGCGGCCTTCGCCTGGGTGGCGACGGCGGCGAACGCGTTCGTGTCGCGAACGGCCAGGTCGGCCAGGATCTTGCGGTCGATCTGGATGCTGGCCTTCGTCAGGCCGTTGATCAGCTGGCTGTAGGTGAGGCCCTCCAGGCGGGCGGCGGCGTTGATGCGCATGATCCAGAGCCGGCGGAACTGGCCCTTGCGGTCGCGGCGGTCACGGTAGGCGTAATCGAGCGCGTGAAGGACGGACTCGTTTGCGCGGCGGAAGTTCTTGTGGCGCGGGCCGCGGTGGCCCTTCGCTAGCTTGAGGATCTTCTTGTGGCGACGGTGTGCAGTGACTCCACGCTTGACTCGAGGCATTGTTCCTGTTCCTTATCGCCCGTAGGGGAGCAGCCGTCGCAGGCGCTTGCGCACGCTCGGGTGCACTTCCATCATCTCGTCGAACTGCGCCTTGGCGCGATGGCTCTTCTTGCGCCGGTAGTTGTTCACGCGTATCTTGCGACGCATGATCTTGCCGCGGCCCGTGATGCCCAGCCGCGCCGCGGCTCCCTTGTGCGTCTTTACTTTTGGCATGTTACGCCTCGGATGCGGCGGGCTCGGGGGCCGGCTCAAGCGTGGCTTCCGGCTCGGGCGCTGGCTCTGGCTCTGGAGTTGCCTTCGCGTCCTGGAGCGCTGGCGCTGGCTCTGGTGTTGCCTTCGCGGCCGCGGGCTTGGGCGCCGGCTGCTTGGCGCGCGCTGGCCCCATGATCATGTTCATGAAGCGCCCTTCCATCGTCGGCGGCTTCTCGATTATGGCCACCTCCGCGAGCTGCGTCTTCGCGCGCTCGAGGACGGTGCGGCCCAACTCTGGCCGCGTGATCTCGCGCCCGCGGAACATGACGGAGAGCTTCACCTTGTCGCCTTCCTTGAGGAACCGTTCGGCACGACGCAGTTTCATGTCCAGATCGTGGGTGCTAATCTTCACCTTGAACCGTACTTCGCGCAACTCGCTGTGGTGCTGATGCTTCCCTGCGCGGTCGCGCTTCGCTTGCTCGTACTTGAACTTCCCGTAGTCCAGGATCCGGCAGACCGGCGGGACAGCGTTCGGAGCCACCTCGACCAGATCGAGGTCTTGCTCGCGCGCCGCGGTCAGCGCGTCCCGCACGGTGAGCAGCCCGAGGCGCTCACCGTTGTCCCCGATTACGAGGACTTCGCTTGCGCGAATGCGCTCGTTAACGCGGAGTTCGCGGGCTATGCCCAGCCTCGCGTCCCTAGTTGTCCTGTCGCCATACCTTCAAGGAGTTACTATAGCCAATCAGCCGCCACGCCGTCAACGGAAGGGCGTCTCCCGCCGGGCGTTGCTACACTGCCTCCGGAATGGCTACTTCAGGAGCGATCTCGCTCGATCAGCTCTACGGCCGCCTGCCGGAGGCCTCGGCGGACGCGCTGCGCCACACCCTGGACGTCGCTCGCGGGCGCGGGACGGACGTGTTTCTCGCCGGCGGCGCCGTCCGCGACCTCCTCCTGGACGCCGACGACCACCTCGACCTGGACCTCGTGGTCGAGGACGACGCCCTTAGCCTCGCGGAGGCTGTTGGGGACGCGCTCGCTGCCCGGGCGGTGACCCACGAGCGCTTCGGGACGGCGGTCGTCCGGGGTGAGGGCTTTCGCATCGATCTCGCCCGCGCCCGTTCGGAGCGCTACGAGCGGCCTGGGGCGCTGCCGACGGTCTCGCCGGCCACGCTGACGGACGACCTGGGCCGGCGCGATTTCACCATCAACGCGATGGCACTGCGCCTGAGCGGTGTGAGCACGGGCGAGCTAATCGACCCGCACGGCGGGCGCGACGACTTGCGACGAGGCATCGTGCGGGCACTGCACGAGCGCAGCTTTCAAGACGACGCGACGCGCATCCTGCGTGCGCTGCGCTACGCCGGTCGGCTCGACTTTCGCATCGAGGCGAAGACCGAGGCGTGGCTGCGGCGCGATCTGCCGTACTTCGACACGATCAGCGGCGCGCGCCTGCGCCGCGAGTTCGAACGAATCGCTGCTGAAGGGCGCGCGCTGGACATCGTTCGCTTGACACGCGATTACCGTGCGCTCAGCGCGGCGCATCCGGCGCTTGACGCGCCGGACCGCATCGACGATGCGGTCGCGCGCCTGCAAGACATCGCACCATCACATCGAGACTCGGTGCTGTTCTGCCTCCTCCTCGCCGACGCGGCGCGTGACGACGCAGAGGGCGCCATCGCCCGGCTGGCTCTGACCGGGCGTCAGGCGGATGCCGTGCGTGGATTGGTTGCGCTGCGAGCCGATGAGAACAAAATCGCCCGACCGTCGCTTCGCCCAAGCGAAGCCGTGCGCCTGCTCTCGCCGCACCCGGTGACCGCGATCGAGGCGTTCGCGTTCTTCGTCCGCGAGCCGCTCGCCGTGGAGCGCGCGCGGGCGTATCTCGATACATGGCGCTACGTCCGGCCGCGGCTCAACGGCCGCGACATCGAGGCGCTCGGTGTGCCGCACGGCCCGCAGGTGGGCGCGGCGCTCGAAGCGCTGCGCACGGCGCGACTCGACGGGCGGGTGGAGAGTCGAGACGACGAGGTCGCGTTGCTGCGCGAGCAGGGCTTCGTCGAGCGAGCGCTGGCGGAGGCGCACGGTGGCTGAGCGGCTGACGTGCGCCATCTGCGGCGAAGAGACCGACGAACGCGCATCGACCGTGTGCAACTACTGCGGCGATCGCTTTCACCTGAACCAGCGCAACGATGAGCAAGGCAAGGACTGCGGCGCCGTCTGGATCAACGACCAGTATCTGGCGCTGGAGTTCGCCTGCC
>JBAROU010000098.1:0-4211 GCA_049642385.1 Dehalococcoidia bacterium
TGCCCATGTGGCTTCTACGGCGACCCGACCAAGGAGTGCACCTGCTCCGAATCGACCGTCAGCCGCTACCAGAAGCGCATCTCGGGTCCCCTGCTCGACCGCATCGACATCTTCGTCGAGGTGCCGCGAGTGGAGTACGAGAAGCTCGCCGCCACCACGTCCGGCGAGACGTCGGACGACATCCGCGAGCGCGTCGAGCGCACGCGCACGGCGCAGACGCAACGCTTCGCCGAAAGCCGATTCATCTGCAACGCGGAGATGACGCCCACAGAAGTACGCCGCTACTGCCAGTCCGTGCTCGACGAGCAAGCGCAGTCGCTTCTGCGCCTCGCGATGACGCAGCTCTCGCTCTCAGCGCGCGCGTTCCACCGCGTGCTGAAGCTCGCCCGCACCATCGCCGACATGTCGGGCTCGGAGCGCATTGCATCGCCCCATCTGGCCGAGGCGATCCAGTACCGCCAGCGCGTGCGGGCGTAGCGCGCCCCGGCCATACTGAGCTGGTCTAGTGAATTAACTCGGCGAGCGAGCTATCCACCGTCGAGGGCAGGCGCCGGTTCTCCGTCCTTCCTGGAGAACTGGTCGACGCCCAGGTTGAACTCCTTCGGCAGGATCCGCTCGAGCACCGCACCCTGCACAACGATGAACGAACCGAGGTACGACTCGTCGATTGCTTTGCGCACACCCCACTGCGGATAGGTCACGAAGACAAGCAGGAACACCTCGATGAAGACCATCGCCTTAACGAACCCGAACGCCGCCCCGCCGAAGTGGTCGAACAAGCCGAGCTGGAGCAGCGCCACCGTCGGCTTTAGGAAGAGCGCCGCTAGCTGCCCCGCCAGGGCAGCTGCCGCGAAGATCAGCCCAAAGGCAATGATGCGCGATACGCGCTCGTTGTCGACGAACGCCAGAATGTCGTCTGCGAGGTCGCGGTAAAACATCCCTGCCAGCACGACGCCAGCCACCGCCGCAACCACCGTTACCGTCTCGCGCACGAGGCCGGCTTGGAACGCGGAGAACGTGAACCACACGACCGTGACAATGATCAGGCCATCGACCCAACTCATCGCGCCGTCCCCGCTCGCCCGGTCGTACGTGGTGGTCCGCTCAGGCGTGATGGTCGGCGGGACACGCCTGCATGCTCCTCTCGAAAAGTGCGCCCGTTGGGCGGCTCCTCTAACAGTATCGGCCGTCGGCTTGAGCGACCGCTTCGGTCAGTCTACCACGCGTCGTCGGCAGATCGACTACACATTCTCGTGCTGACGGTAGGCAAGATAAACAAGGAACACCGGCACAAGAAATATCAGCGCAAGCAAGTAGCCAGCGAACACATCGCTCGGCCAGTGGACACCCACATACACGCGCGCCGGACCGGCCGCCAGCACCACCAATACGCATCCCGCCTGGAGCAGCCACCGAACGAATCGCCAGGGAACGACCGCCGGGATGAGGAAGAACAGTGCAACGAACAACGCAGCCGTACCGACGGTGTGTCCACTTGGAAAGCTGTAGTCGCTCTCCTGATGCGAAACGTTGATCAAGTGCGGCGACGGTCGCGGGCGTCCGACGATCTCCTTTATCACCACGCTTGTGGCGCGCGGAGCGGCCATGAGGATCACCACCATTGCCTCCCAGCCTCGCCGAGCGACCGCGAACGCTACCGCTACGCCCAGCATGAGCAGGACGGCGATCACGCCATCGCCGAGGTGGTTGACGAAGGCCATGAACCCGCCGAACGCGGGCACGTCGATGCCCTGGATCGCGTGAGCGATGCGCTCGTCCGCCGGGAAGCGATCGAAGAATGCGGCCAGGACCGCGAGGAGCAAGAACGCCAGCGTCGCCACCGCCCATGACACGACAGCCAGCGGAACGAGCACCTGCCCCTGCGGAGGGCGACTTGGCGCCTGCGCGTCTACCACAGCTTGATTATGCGCCCGAAGCCAGCTAAGGCGCGAGGACGGCCCCCAACCGCCTTGCAGATGTTGGCTTATTGAAGGAGGGCCCGGCCCTCAGCCGCCAGCGCCATCACACGATCGGCGACGAGTTCTGGATCGAGATCGTCCGGGTCGACGACCGCCACGTCGTTCCATCGCGAAAACCGCTCGTGCAGCGACTCAAACCGCCCGCCCCGATGCCACTCCGTTGCCCGGCGCTTCTCCCGTTCGATCACTACGGCGAGCGGCGGGAGCAGCACGACAATGTGCACCGCCTCGTCCCAGGCGGAGAGCGCGTCCTGGTAGACGGCCGTGTCTTCGGGCAGAACAACGTCGTCGATGATCACGCCGTAGCCAGCGGCGAGGAATCGGCAGGCCATATCGCACGCGGCGCCGATCAGCAGCGCCCGCTGCCGCCGCCCGTCCCGCGAATCGTCCCACGGACGTAACCGCCCCATGCGCAGAAAGTCGCGCAGCGCGTCGACGTCGATGTGCAGCATCCGGTCGTAGCGCTGGCAGAGCGCCTCCGCCGTCGACGACTTGCCCGCGTTGGGTGGCCCGGAGAGGATGACGAGTTGGTTGGGCATGGTTGAACGGGTCAGCGTACCAACGTCATGGCGGTGCTACGATGACGTCCAGGCTGATATCGAGCGCCGGCGCCGAGTGCGTCAGCGCACCGAGCGAGATGATATCCACGCCCGCCTCCGCGACCGCGCGCACGTTCTCCAGCGCTACTCCGCCAGACGCCTCGATGACGGCACGGCCGCCGATCTCGCGCACCGCCCGCCGCATCTCTTCGACCGGCATGTTGTCCAGCAGAATCACGTCGGCGCCAGCTTCGACGGCCGCGCGGGCTTCATCAACGCTCGTCACTTCTACCTCGATACGCATCGTTTCGGAGACCGCGCGGCGCGCCTGCGCGACGGCATTTGCCAACGTCAGGCCGCGCGCGCGGGCTGCGGCGAGATGGTTGTCCTTGATCAGCACCGCGTCGCTCAGGTTGAACCGGTGGTTGTGCCCGCCGCCGATTCGCACGGCGTACCGCTCTAGCGCCCGCAGCCCGGGCGTCGTCTTGCGCGTGTCGACGATGCGCACGTCCAGGCCGACGATTGCATCTACAACCTGACGCGTCATGGTTGCGACGCCCGAAAGACGCTGGAGGAAGTTGAGCGCCACCCGCTCGCCACTCAGGATCCGCGCGAGCGTGCCCTCGACGCGCGCTACAACGTCGCCCGGCGCAACACGCGTTCCATCCGGCGTACACGCTTCGAACCGGATCGCTGCATCGAGCGCGGCGAAGACCGCAGCTGCGACCGGCAGGCCGCACAGCACGCCATCCGATTTCATGAGGAACGTTGCGCTGCCGCGCTGGTCCGTCGGCACGAGCGCTTGCGTTGTCACGTCGCCGCGCGCGCCGTCCTCTTCGAGCGCCGCCTCGACGGCGCGGCGCACGAGGCCGGCGTCCGGCGCAGCGACGGGCTGTTCAGACATCGCGTGGTCTCTTCTCCGTGGGACAGGCTTTGGCCTGTCGGGCTGAAGCCTGTCCCGCAGTGGATATAGCTGCGTGCGTCTCAGGCATCGTTCTTCCGAAAGACGATGTGCCGCCGCCACTCCTCACGCGGCTCTGGGAAATCGACGCGGAAGTGCGCACCGCGGCTCTCCTCGCGGCGCAGCCCCGCCTCGGCGACGAGACGACCGCACAGCACCAGGTTCGCCAGCTCGTGGCTTGGGCGATCACTCAGCTCGCCGAGCGTTGCGTCCCACGCGGAGAGCGCCGCGCACGCTCGCCCGAGCGAATCGCCGTCGCGCACGATGCCTACCTGCTCCCACATCAGCAGTTGCAGGTCGGGCCGCGTCAACGTCGGCGCTTCCGCCGCCTGCGTCCCAGCGAGTGACACCGCGTCCTCCGTGCGCGGCGCTGCGGTCGGCGTTTCGCCCGCCGCCAGCGTGCGATCGACGACGCGCTTGGCGAAGACCACGGTCTCCAGGAGCGAGTTCGACGCGAGCCGGTTCGCCCCGTGCACGGCGGTGCAGGCGCACTCGCCGCAGGCGTAGAGGCCAGGTACGGTCGTCTCGCCCCAGACGTTCGTGCGCACGCCGCCCATCATGTAGTGCGCCGCCGGTGACACTGGAATCGGCTCCTTCGTCATGTCGACGCCGTGATCGAGGCAGTAGCGGTAGATCTGCGGAAAGCGCGCGCTCACCTTCTGCGCCGGCAGGTGCGTCACATCCAGATACACGCAGTCCGCGCGCGATCGCGCCAGCTCGCTGTGGATCGCG
>JBAROU010000119.1:0-10506 GCA_049642385.1 Dehalococcoidia bacterium
ACTGGGCCTGATCCATTTCCTGGTGTCATGCCCAGGATATCGGCCGGATGGAAACCGGAGGGGCCATTAGGCCCGACCGAGAAGCTGGGTAGTTCGGGAGCGAATTCCATCCTGAGATTGCGGATACATAGGCCGACCTTCATCGTGTTGTGGTTGCCCGGGTTGTACAGAGGAATACAGGAGGGATCTTCGTCGCTCTGACCGTCATGGTCATCGTCACAGATCGTCGAAGCGTTCTGCACGCACCAACTCAGCGGCGGGTCTTCGCCCTCCATTGTGTCGCAGTCCGGCCCCCCTAGCCCGGCCGAACATTCCCCGCCGGCACCGGGCGTGTCTGGATCCAGGCCCGGTCTGTCCTCGTCCACCAGCAGATCGTGATCCTCGTCTGGTGTGTCTTCGTCAATCTGTGTATCGCCATCATTGTCAACGCCATATATCGGGTCGAGGGCATAGACCACGCCCAGGGGCGGCCAGGCGTTCAGGTTCACCTTTTGGCCACCGCTTCGCGGGGTAAGGTGGAATGGCTGGTTATTGTGCAGCTCGATAGGGGCATTCGTCCCGTTGACGGTAAGTGGGACCTGCACCGCTGCATACAAATCGATGAAGCTTGACGCCGGGAAGTCCTGGCCTGGCTGCAGGCTCCTGACCTCACCCGCAGAGGGCGCCGTATAGTAAACATTCAGCGCCAAAAAGTCCAGAAAGAAGTCCCTGCTATTATCGCCCGCGACGTTCGTCACCCGCACGCGCAGGTTGTTCTTCGATAGTTCGCCCGGCGCCCAGGCGTGGCTCCACGTGTCATTCGAGCCCCCCAGCGTCTTCGCGGTAGCGGAGGTAGCGAGTTGGGTCGTGCTCTTGGCGCTTGTCCAGGAAGCGCCGCCGTCCCAAGACAGCTCGACACACATGAACGGTGCGCCAGCCGCACCATCGGACCACGCGTCCAGCCTGACATCGATACCTTGAATGACTGCCGTCGATGGTAGGGTCGTCTCGAAACCCGAGAAGCGGTGTTTGTCCTTACCCGCGTCCGTGCATGAAGTCGAGGTCGTGGTGCCGCTGTCGAAGTCCTGTGCGGCTACACTCGTCGAAGTGAACGTATCGTCTACAAACGCCGCGGCAGCGTTCAACTCGAAGCCGTTGCCGTCGCCGCCAGCATCAGCCGATTGCGACACAGCGCCCATGGGCCCGATCTTTGAAGGCGGCATCGTCGAGATGGCGCCGATGCTGCTGGCACCGACAAGATCCATATTCGTGATGCTAAAGTTGCTGACATCGACGCCACCCTCATCGTGAGGTGCCTCGCGAGTCAGCTCCGTCATGCCGTTGAACACCACCGTCTCAGTTCCCAGACGGCTGGAAACGTCAGCGGTGATAACAACGGGAAGCTTTTCGACGCCAGCGGGAGGCAGCGCCTCCACCGTGCGGTCGATCCCCTTCGCCGCCATTGCTAGAAGCAATACAGCGGCGGCAAGGGCGAACTTACGCATACCCATGCACGAAACTCCTTGTCAGGAAGACTGTCCTGAGCGGGGGCGGACAGTCACTTGGAGGGAGGCGAGCGCTGTTATTATACGCGTTCCGCACGTTTTGTAAAGAACTGGCATCCAAAGCCAAACCGGCGCCTTCCCATCCCAGCTGGGCCTCCCTCATATTGCGGGCATCAGCATGGGTCGCTCTCCAGCGAACGGGTTCAGCATCGAAGCTTAGGCTCTCCTTATGGTATGAACAAGTGGGCGGGGTCCTGTATAACACGCGCGCGTCGCGCCCTCTGCTCCACGGCATCGTTATGTAGCGCAGGCATGCCCGAATTGCGCGACCGCATACAAGATGTCCTCCACGGTGATCGATCCGTTTGGAGGGCCCAGGTTCCACCCGTTGGGCCCAAGCAACGTCCGGTCATAAGCCGGATGGTAGCCATCAGTCGGGAGCGCCGTCAGCGGATTCGTGTTGCGATTGATCACGGCCGTTCCGCCGGCGTCATTCCTGCCAAAACGAGCGACGACGAGGAGAATATCCCCAACGCTTACCGCGCCATCACGCATCGGCGTGCTACTCGGGTTTGGCATGTCGAAAAAGTCCCAGAAGTTGTGCGGGTCGCGCAGCCCCCCGAGGCTCGCATTCGTACCGAGCTCCGTCTGATCGGTGCAGCCGTCGTTGTCGTCATCCGGGTCAACGTCGTCACAGATCGTGTCGCCGTCAAAGTCAACGTCCAGACAAGCCAGCGGAGTCTGGGTTGGGCTTGGAGTTACGGTAATCGTCGGAGTTGGCGTCGGGCCTGTCCCACTCTTCGGTGTAGGCGTGGGCTGCCCCAAGGGCGGCGACTGCGGAGGGTGAGGTATCCCACACGTGCTACCTATGCGTCCGAAAACAACCTGCACGTCAGAAATATCAATGTCGCCGTCCGGCTGCAGCGAAGGCTCAAGGTCGAATTTCGGCTCGTAGAGCAGCGAACCAAGCTGGGCGCCGAACCTCGACGCGAGGAGTTGCTGGTCGATGACGTTGACCTGGCAATCCACGTTTACGTCTCCTTCCAAGGCTCGCTCGATGATCGTCGAGTCGCCGACCTGAGAAAGGGGTACCGGGTTGCCCGCGGTGTCGTTGAGCCGAACCACCGCAGAGACATCGTCCAGCAAGACCTGAATCCCGTTGCCGGGCGCAGATCGCAGCTGCAAGCCCTGCGCTGGCGTCACGGTCAGGAGGGCAAGCACTCCACCGCCCGATGGGCCCGGCTGGGCGCCCAGCGAGAAGCACGAAAGGTGGACGGAGCCCTCCGCGTTCCCCGTAAGGCAATGCGTTTCCCGGCCAGTGCTGCCCAAGAAGGGCCCTTCCGTAATCTGAACATCCACAGCGTTCGCGTTAAACAGCACCTGAAGCTCGAATGCGCCCAGGCCAAGACCGGCCGGCACGCCGGTGACGCGCTCTTCGATCACAAGCGGGCCAGCCCCGAGGAAGAGATTGGCGCCAGGCGGATCCTTGAAAACCGCGGCGGATCCCGACTGGATTCCTCGTCCGGGGTCTCCAAGACCGCTGACGGCCATCTGCTGACCGCTCCTCGCAAGCACCACCGGATAGAGAGGTGACTCACCGCCCGAGGACGCGGCGCTCACCGTCACGGAGAGCGCGCCGTCTTGCGTCGTGAGCGGGCCGAGCACCGAACCCTGAATGTTGGTCATGAACGCATTGGTCAGGTGGAGGGGTGAGATGCCCTGCCCGGCACCGGCGAACGTGGCCGTGGCGAATGTGCCGATACCCGATGGCCCGACGCCCGCCCCCAATGTGATACAGACGAACTCAACAGAGTTTGCCTGGACATTCAGCGTCGGACAAAGCACCGTGCGAGTAGTCCCGGCAAACACGTTGCCGACCTGCATGCTCACGAACGAAGCGACGCTGGGGTTGAACTCCAGCGTAAATTGGAACGCACCCAGGTTCTGATAGTTGCTCCCAACGATATTGACCGTCGTCTGGTTCCCCACAGTCACGCTCTGCGAGACAGGCTGAACGGCCATCGTGAGGGCGCCGAACGTTGGTGTGACCGTCGGCGTAATTGTTGGTGTCGCGCTGGGCGTAGGTGTCCCAGATGGTGTCGCCGTACTTGAGGGCGTATTTGTGTTGGTCGGCGTGGACGTTATCGAAGGGGTGAAGGTCGGCGTGCTTGTCGGGCAGACGCCGCCTGGGCAAGGAGTCGGCGTCAAGCTCGGCGTCGGCGAGAGCGTGATCGTCGGTGTGCTCGATGGCGTTGGCGTGGGCGCCGCCGGAGGCTGGAACACAAAGATACCTCCGCCTTGGAGGGCGGGCCCCGGATTCTGAATCACGCCGCTAGGCGCCACCGTCACAGCGTCCTCGAGCGTCAATGGTGTCAGGCCACTCACGTCTCCGCGCAGGGTTACGGTAGCCAGAACTCCTGAGCCTGTGGGGCCTGGCAGGCTTGCGCCTTGCGTCACGCAAACGTACTGCACATTGCCCGCCTGGAGCACGGGCGCAAAGCAGATAGGCACTCGATTCGTACTGCCGATGAACGGGCCCATCTGGACGCTCAGGATCGAAACGATGCTCGGATTTGCGTTCAGCGTGAACTGGAAGCCCCCCATCTCCGGCGATCCGTCCACAGCAATCGACACGGTGGTCTGGCTGCCCCTCGTAATCGTCTGGCTGGGCGGCAGTACACACATCACATGGCCCGCAGGGCCACAGAGCGTCGGCGCCGATGTGGGCGTGGGCGATACGGGTGGGATCGCCGTGAAGGTGGCCGTTGGGCCCGGCGTCCCTGGGGTTGCCGTCGATGTTGGCGTGTTTGTCGGCGGCGTTACGGAGCTGGCCGACGTAGGCGTCACCGTAGCCACCGGCGTTGGACATGGAGTTGCACCCGTAATCGTGGCGCTGCCATCCTGGAGCGCTGGACTGGGGATCGCCGGATCGACGCCGATAAGAGGCGGCGCGAGTTCTACCTGCCGTAGATCCAGCACACTGCCGCCCGCGCACGAATTTGCGAACCTAACAGTAGAAAGCACGCCGCTTCCCGAAGGGCCCGCCGGCGATGCACCTAGCGTTGTACACCCGAAGCGCACGACTCCCGCAATTGCATCAACGTCCGGCGGCAAACAGGTGACGAAGCGCCCGCTACTGGCTAAGAACGGCCCATCAAGGGCGCTGACGAAGGAGAGGACGTTGCGGTCGTAGGCCAGCTCAAATTCGTACGCGCCGAGGTTCGAAACGCCGCTGATCGCTATGTCCACCACAACATCGGTGCCTTGAGCAACGGTTTGGCTCGCGGGCTGCACGCTCACAGTCGGCGCCGGACCAGCCGTCGGCGTGGGCCCGGTAGGGGTGGGCGTTGGTGACGGTCCCACCGTGCTAGTAGGCGCAGGCGTGTTCGTAGCGGTTGGTGTGGAAGGTGGTCCCGTTCCAACTGAGATGATGCCGTCTTGCACCGAGGAGACGTTAATGAGGGTACCGCCTATCGTCGTCAGAAGGAGGTGTTGGACATCGAAGTGGACCGGCGACAGGCCAATCGATGTCGCCTTTAAGTTCACGTCTGCCAATATGCCGTTCCCACTCGCGCCTGGCATCCCACCTTGCGCCGGGCCACCGCCCAACGTCACGCACGCGTACTGAATTCGGTCTGGGGCCACCGTGGGGAGGCAAATCGGACTCCGACCGGTACTCCCCAGGAAGCCACCCAGCACAACCGGTGGTATCCCATCGCCGCCCTGTCCAACGGGCCGCGAATCGGTTGGTCGGAGCAAACCGCTGTTGAAGAGCAAGTCGAACTGGAACGCGCCCAAGTCGGACACGTTGGCCACAGCCACGTGCGCCGTGACAATGGAACCGACGGTTGTGTTCTGGAGGACTGGCGAAATGCAGACCGCCGTGCCGCCGGTGCTACAGAGCGCCGGCGCGGGCGTTGGAGAAGGCCCTGCAGTTGGCGTGTTCGTGGGCGTGGGCGAGGGACCGTCCGTGGGGGACGGGGACGGCGTGAACGTGGGCGTCGCTGGCCCTGGCGTCGACGTCGGAAGCGGCGGGCCACATGGAGGCGCGCCGTTCACCGTAGCGGAACCGTTTTGGATCTGCGTGGGAATCCCGCCGAGGCTCGCGAGGGGGTCAGTCAGCAGAGCGCTGGCGAAATCGAGGGCAGCCACGCCGGCGCAGGATGTCGCGAAGTTAACGGTCGCCAGGAGACCACCGCCGGTGGGACCTGAATTCGCACCGCTCGTCGCACAGCCGAACGTGACCTGCCCCGTTGCGATATCATCCGTGTCCACGAGGCAAAACGCGAATCGCCCTGTGCTCTGGATGAAATCGAAATCGAAGCTCACGGAGCTGTAAGCGAGCACTTCGGGCGAAAAGTTGAGGGTAATCTCGTACGCGCCTAGCCCGTCTGGATCGACGATATTCTCGACCAGAATGCCGGCCCCGACAGGAGTACCCACGCCCACTTTTTGAGACGATGGGTCGATGCGGGTGATCGTGACCGGCGTTGGAGTAGCCGTCGGCTGCTGGGCGAGCAGTGGAGCTGAGCCGCGAGATGACAGCAAGGCGACCACTGCCGCCAGTGTCGCGGCGGCGACAAGCAGCAGCATGGAGAGCCAGTGTGGCGGGAAGCCGGCCACCTGGTCGTTCCGATCAACCATGTTGCTTGCTACGACTTCGTCGGATCGTCTTCAACCTCATCCAGTTCCCCACACAAACGCCGGCTCAGCCTCCCGGTGGAAGCCCCCGGAGTTGTGCCCCCCATGATCCGAACGAGTCCCCCTATTGACGCGTAACGCGGGGGCCACCGTCCCCGCTGAGCGACCGCACCACCGCAGTCGCCGATTCGAAAGAAAAGGGAACAGGCCCAGGTTGGGCACTGCTCCCCTTTGAAGATTTATGCAAAGTCTACTCCAGGGCAGGTGATTTGTCCAGTCTCCAGCGCAAAACTTGACATTTCGCCCTTTGCGCCTGGCTTCACAATGCCCTAAAATGCACAGCGATAGCTCCCTAGAGCGCTCGGACGGCCGATGAACCAAGAGACCATCCCACTGGTTACCGACATTGATGAGGACCTGAAGGGCAACCTCCTCCTCTCCTCGGTTGATCAGGTGCTGAACTGGGCGCGCAGCTCCTCATTGTGGCCCGTTATGTTCGGTTTGGCCTGCTGCGCGATCGAGATGATCGCCACAGCCACCCCCCGCTATGACATCGCTCGCTTCGGCGCTGAGGTCTTCCGGGCATCGCCTCGCCAGGCTGACCTGATGATCGTCGCGGGCACCGTCACCTGGAAGATGTCGCCGGCCGTGCGCCGGATCTACCTCCAGATGGCGGAGCCGCGCTGGGTGATCGCCTTCGGCGGTTGCGCGACCATGGGCGGCCCGTTCGCATTCGGGTACAGCACGCTGCCCGGGGTAAACCTGATCGTCCCGGTCGATGTCTACGTGCCCGGCTGCCCACCACGACCGGAGTCGCTCCTCCAGGGCTTGATGCTGCTGCAGGACGAGATCAAGAAGGCCGACATCACCGGGAGCCGCCAGCGCCCACAGCCCACAGGCGATTTCAGTCCCTACCTACCGCCGCAAGACTCGATCCGCCTCGAGCTCGAGTCGCTCTTCCCGCCGTTCGAGAAGAAGACCGCCGCGACGGCTGTCTAGCACCCGAACGCGGAGACCTTCGGGTTCTCCTGGCATGAAGACCCCACTAGACTTCGTCGACTTCAAGGATCTGCTGCGCGATGTCTGGCCAGGCGCATCCCCTGCTGAGGTAACCGCCGACCAGACGTCGCATCACGGGCACGCCGATCACTGGCGACTTCGTCGTGGCGACAAAAGCTTCGTCCTGCGTGTGACCAATCGCGCGCCGAACGCGCAGCGTATTCTCATCGCACTCGACGCGCTAGAAGGCGAGACCTTCGCCCCACGACTCTACGGCTGGCGTGGCTCCGCAAGCACTCGATTCTTGATCGCCATGGAGGACATACCGGGAGATGAGCCCGATATCGCAAACGTGCAGCGTCACCTGGGCCAGCTCCTGGCCGTCATTCAGCGGCTGCACCGCAACGAGCGGTTCCAGCGGGCGGTAGCGACGGTTGGGCGCGGCCCGACGGAGGACTCGTCACGTCACTGGGCCGACGAGGAGTGGCGGCACCTCCAAGGGCTCGCTCCCGACGATGAGCGCGTCCGGCGAGCAGCACGCTGGCTCGAGCGGGTCCATCGTACCGGCGAGCGGCACGCGCTCGCGGACTCGATCATGGTGTCCGGCCACGGCGACCTACATCGGGCCAACTGGCGCCTCCCAACAAGTGGCCCAGTCCTCCTCGATTGGGAAGAGATACGTTGCTGGCCCCTCGCGTCCGAGCTGGCTGACTTCATCGTCTTCGGTGATCTAAGTCCCAGCGAGATGGGCGAGCGATACGGCGTGCCAAGCGAGTACGCGGAAGCTATCGAGGATGAAGCGGCCGCCTGCGCCCTCAGCTTCTACCTCTACTGGCTCCGCACCCTCATCGACGGCAGCGATCCTCGCCCGCTCGATGTCGCCTTTGTCGAGCGCGTCTGCGAGCGCCTCTTCGCAGGTTGAGCACCATTCGTTGCTCTCAGAGGTATGGTCAGGAAGTAGCGGATTCGCGACTATGGTGTGCGAAGGCGTGGCCAGAGTCACGCGCGCCAGGTCAGTACCGAAACCAGACCTTGCCGACGATCTGCTCCCGCCGCACCGGCCCGAAGTCGCGGCTATCGGTGCTCGCCTGAGCGTTGTCACCAAGCACGCGCCAACGGTCCTCGCCCACCGCGCCTCCGATGCGCTTGAGGAGCAGTCGCTCCGGTTCGCGCGGGTCGCGCACAACGACGAGGTCGCCCGCGCGCGGTCGCGAAAGGCGATAGGCGAGCTTGTTCACCACCACCCGCTCGTCGGGCGAGAAGGACGGCGCCATGCTCTCGCCGTCCACCCGATAGCGAGCGAACGGGAGCAGTCGGCCTAACATAAGTAATGTATGGGCCCGAAGGTCGGGCGGCCCCTAGACCAGCTCAGCGCGGGCGACTACGACGGAACGACTAGCTCGCCGCCAACCGCCTGGCGCGATGGCACACGCGCGGTCTTGGCGTCCTTCGTCGCCCAGAAGATCTCGGCGAACTTCTGCACCTCCGCGAGGAGGTCTTCGGACGCCTTGAGATCGACGGTCTGGCGAACTTTGGAGCCCAGCTTCATGATGTTGAAAACGACGTTGTGCAGGTCCTTGTGCTTCTCGACGTGCTCGGGCTTGATGTAGTCGCCCCAGATGATGCGAACCTCTCGCTTGCAGAGCTCAGCGTGCTCTTCTTTGACCGCCGTGTAGCGCTC
Organism: Dehalococcoidia bacterium; assembly: GCA_049642385.1. Lineage (GTDB taxonomy): Bacteria > Chloroflexota > Dehalococcoidia > DSTF01 > RBG-16-68-14 > JBAROU01. The sequence goes on from JBAROU010000119.1 coordinate 8,806, forward strand.
CACCGCGTGAATGAACTTCACGCGCGCCTCCTTGGACGGCATAGAGCCATCGGTGGAGGGGTCCTCCAGGTCGTTGAGCAGCTGGTTCATGCGAACGCAGGTCAACGCGGCGATCTGCGCCAGGTGCGGGTCGTAGATGCCACACGGGATGTCGCAGTGGGCATGAACCGTGGGCGGTGGGCTGATGCGGTCGACGAGGCGAAGAGCAGAACGAAGTAGCGGTTGCATACGTACCTCCATGCTATGGGGACTGTCCTACGCGCGCAGTCTAGCAGAGCGCGTTTCCATAGTAAACGGCGCACCTATCGCGAGGTGACGCGACAGCCGCGGGAGCGGCACAGCGGCGCGCAAAACGGCAGATGTCGGCCGTCAGACGCAGCAATGCCCGCGCGGCGTCGGATCGTAACCATGTGTTGGAGCCTGTGGCCTGCCGGGGCCCGAGGGACGCCGCTACGGCGTGATCTCGTTCGCCAGGGTAGCCGAGATGAGGTTCCCGGTTGGATTACCGCTCAGCAGGGTCTTTGCAGCGAAGGCCACCCATTCAGCGTCCGCGGCAAGCTTCTGGTTGAAGGTGGCGAATGCCGCCAGGTCATCATGCTCCACCACATAGCTGACTAAACCTGTGTTCGGACCGGCCATCGTTCCCTGCCAGACGCGTACCCGCCCGCCATGACGCTCCTGGATCTTCTTCGCTTCCGCCACTTGCGTGCCGAACTCTTGATTCTTGCCCTGGACGATCCGGAATTGGAAGACTTGCGCTACTGCCACCAGCTACCCTCCTGTTGCTGCACCGCACCCACGGGATCGAAGTATCGAGGAGCAAAACCTACCATAACATTTGCTAGTGGCGCAAGCGGAGCATCAAGCGGACAGGGGTCACCATGACCAAATCGTGGTGTGCGCCGCGCCCATTCGCGCATGCGAAAAAGCGCTGCCCCGCGCGACAGTCTGCCCTGCGATATACTGCGCCTTGCCAGCGGGTGCGTTCGCCGCCTCCCACGCATCGACGACCCGCCAACCACAGGAGGTTCTACGATGGTCGAGCGAATGGTCAGTGACACAATCATCTCTGGTCTCAACAGCGGTTTCTCCGGCCAGCTCCTCGGGCCGGGTGACGCGGGCTACGAGGAGGCGCGCCGCGTCCAAAACGGCATGATTGACAAGCGTCCAGCGGCGATCGCCCGCTGCCTGAGTGAGTCCGATGTGGTAGCCGCCGTGAACTTCGCTCGCGAGAAGGGACTTGAGATCGCCGTGCGGGGAGGCGGCCACAACGTGGCCGGCAACGCGGTCTGCGAAAGCGGCCTCATGATTGACCTCTCGCTCATGAAGGGCATTGAGGTCGATTCGAAGGCGCGCACGGCCCGGGCGCAGGGCGGCGTCACCTGGGGAGAGTTCAATGCGGCCACCCAGCAGCACGGTCTCGCCGCCACAGGCGGCGTGGTCTCGACTACAGGCATCGCCGGGCTGACGTTGGGCGGCGGGCTCGGGTGGCTGATGGGCAAGTACGGCCTTGCCGTCGACAACCTGATCTCGGCCGAGGTGGTCACCGCCGATGGTCAGGTCCTGCGCGCGAGCGACAGCGAACACGGCGACCTCTTCTGGGGGCTGCGTGGCGGCGGCGGCAACTTCGGCATCGTCACCTGGTTTGAGTACCGGCTTCACCCCGTGGGCCCGCAGGTAATCGCCGGACTGGCCGCGCAC
>JBAROU010000120.1:0-2415 GCA_049642385.1 Dehalococcoidia bacterium
GATGACCGAACGGCCATCCGGAGCGCCCGACCCGAGGCGCGTCACACGCCAGTACTCGCGCTTCGTCGGGATCGCCTTCTTGGCGTTCATCGTGTTCGTCAGCTTCAAGCTGATCGGTAGCAACCAGGATGCAGGAACCGGGCTCTCGCAGGGCGTTATCGCTCCCAAGTTCGCAGCGCCTTCCGGTAGGGGCACGCTGACCGGCTATGCGAACGTCTTCCAGACACATGCATCGGCCGTCAGTTCCGGCCGCAAGCAGGCGGCTTGCGAGGTGACCGATAAGGACGCGATCCGCGTCTGCGACTACTTCAACCGTCCGCTGGTGATGGTCTTCTGGTCGACCAAGTGCGGCGATTGCGGTCACGCAGTGACCAAGGTGCAGAAGCTGCGCGCGCGCTACCCCGACGTCAACTTTCTGGCCGTTGCGACGGTCGACTCGGTCAAGGACGTCAAGTCTCGCATCGACAAGGAGGGCTGGACGATTCCGGTCGCGGTCGATCAGGATGGGCGCGTCGGCGCGCTCTACAACGTCGCGATTCCGCCGGCCACGTTTTTCATTTTCAAAGGGGAGAAGGCCAAACAGGGGCAGAATGCCAAAGTCATGCATTCCGCGATCGACCAGCTGAGCGACACCGCGCTGGCCGACGACATCGAGCGGTTGATCCGCGCCTCCCGCAAGCAGGGCCGCAGCTGATGGCCGAGCCGGTTCTCGAGGAAGGGTTCATCGATTCCGACCTCCAGGCGGAGTTCCCGGGCTTGCGCCTGCGCTTCTGCTTCGTGGACGCCCAGGCCGAACGCAGCCCGAGAGCCGTCCGTGAGCAGCTCAAGCACATCTCGAACCGGGTCTACGGTGAACGGGCGATCAACCTGCGGCGCGAGCCCGTCGCACACGCCTATCGCGTGTTCTTCCGTCACGTCGGCATCGACCCGGATGAGATGCGAACGCCGATCGAGGACGTGGTCGTCGAGCGACTTCGCGCCGGCCGATTCGCGAGCGTCAACCTCGTCCAAGATGCGCTTACGATCTCGGTCGTTGAAACCGGGGTGGCGCTCGACGCATTCGATGCCGTCGCCGTGGAAGGCGGCCTCGGATTGCGTTTGTCGGCCGTCGACGAACGCCTGGGCTCCGGCCCCAAGCTGCCACCTGGCACGATCGTGATCGCCGACGCACGCAAGCCACTGGCAGTCGTCTTCGCGGAGGCGGCCACCGGGGCGCGCCCGCGTGCCGGCTGCGAGCGCGTGGCGCTGCTCGCGGTCGGAGTCGACGGGGTGCCAGCGATCATGGTGGAGGAGGCCCTTTGGAAATGTGCGACGATCGTGACGGGTGGTGCCTAACCGCCGCAGGCGTCTCCCGAGACGCTTGGGAGGCACGATGCCCGCTGCTAGACTCAGCGCTTGAACACGTTGTGCGCGTGGTAAGCAGGAGAAAGGCATGCCGGAACTGACGACGCTCACACCACCGCTTCGCACCTTCGTCGACGAGGCGGCCGCCCGCCGGTCGTTGCGCGAACAGATCGCGAAGCTGGAACGTGAGCTTGGAACCCTGTTCGCATCGGCATACCCGCGGCGCGGCATCGGCTGGAAGGTCGACTCCCCCGGTGGGCCACGATTGCTAGGGATGGCGGAGTTGGAGGAGCTGCGCGACCGGCTCGCGGGGCGCGTCGAGGACGTGCGCGCCGATCTTCGCGCGCGTAACTCGGTCGAGCGCAGCAATGCGCGCCTGATCGATCGTATGCTTGCCGCCCCAGCCGAATACAAGTGGGTACAGGTCTCCGCCGAGGACGTCGGGGTCCGTGGCTGCAAGCACTGGCACTCGCTGCCGAAGCTCGGGATCATCGGCATGATGCTCGGCTGGTGGCGAGTCAAGATCTCTTCGGGTTGTCCATGACTACTGGGGCGCGACCTCGTCGCGACCCCTGACCAACCGGACCGAGGCGATGGCAGACCAGCGCAGACGCCGCAAGCGCCGTGGCCCCGATTACACGCCTCCAGGCCGTCGCGGCAACGAGACCACTGGCGGCGCCGGGGAGACCACCCAGGGGCCGCCTCAGAAGCCCTCAGGGGCGCCTCGTTCGCGGCGCGGCGGAGATCCGGACCGTCCGCCCGCACCCTGGGGCTCCTTCCCGCTGGTCGAGCTGGTCATATTGCTCGCCCTGATCCTGCTCGCAGCCGGCCTGTTCGTGCGCGGCAAGCAGGGCCTAACGATGATTTTCGGCGGGCTCGCGCTCGGGGTTCTCGGCGGGACGGAGGTATCGATCCGCGAGCACTTCGCCGGCTACAAATCTCACACCACGTTGCTGTCAGGCGTCGCTACGGCGATCGTCGTGACAATCACGTTCCTGGTTGTGCCGGCAAGCTGGCCGCGAGCCGTGCCCTTCGGTGTCGGCGCGATCTGCTTCCTCGCCTGCGTATACC
>JBAROU010000128.1:0-2900 GCA_049642385.1 Dehalococcoidia bacterium
AGTGTAGGCTGAGCGAGTCATGGCCATTCGCGTCGTCGTCAGCGGTTCGGGCAACATGGGGCGTCAGGTGCTCGCCGGCGTCGCCGGGGCTTCCGATATGGAGCCCGTCGGCGTGCTCGAAAAGTTCGCATCGTCTGACGCCGTCACGTCGACGGACGGAGGCAGCGTGCCCATGAGCGCCGACATCCCCTCGCTGCTCGACCAGACGAAGCCGGACGTCATCATCGATTTCACGAACGCCGACTGGTCGCCCCTCGTCGCCGACGCTGCCCTGGAGCGCGGCGTGCGGCTTGTCATCGGTACCAGCGGGCTCTCCGAGGAGTGGGTGGACGGCCTTGCGGCGCGCTGCCATGAGCGCAGCGTGGGCGCGGTCATCGCCACGAACTTTGCCATCGGCGCCGTACTCATGATCCACATGGCGAAGATCGCCGCGCGCTTTTTCGACGCTGCCGAGATTATCGAGCTCCACCACGACCGCAAGGTGGACGCCCCCTCGGGCACCGCCCTCACCACCGCGAGCGAGATGCTGGCGGCGCGCGGCAAGCCGTTCGAGCGGAACGTGCCGGAGCAGGAGACCTTGCCCGCCACCCGCGCGGCCGCGGTGGACGGCATCACCATCCACAGCGTCCGGCTGCCCGGGCTGGTTGCCCATCAGGAGGTGCTGTTTGGTGGCCTCGGCCAGACGCTCAGCATCCGCCACGACACCACCGGCCGCGAGTCCTTCATCCCGGGCGTCTTGCTCGCCACGCGCGAGGTCATGCGCCGCAAGGAGCTCGTGCGCGGCCTCGAAGCGCTCGTGGGGCTGGCGTAGCCTAGCTCGTCCTCGCGCCTTCGACGATTGCCTTGATGCGCTCCAGCGACTGAGAGATGTTTTCCGTCATGTCGCTGTTTCGCCCCGCAAGCGAGGTGAACAGCGACACCGGGAAGCCGGGCGTACCGAGCATCTCTTCGCTCTCCCGCACGCGGCAGCCTTCGCCGTCCGCCTCGATCTGATAGCGCCAGATCGATGAGACGCGCGTAAGGGCGCCGGGCAGCGTTTTGAACGCAAACTCCTTGCCCCGGTCGGCAACGATCACCTCGTTCAGCCGTGACCAGCGCAGCCAGTTGAAGCGGTTCTGCCCGCGGAACCGCGCCCCGACAGCCGCACCCGTCGCGCCGTCCACCCACTCGCAGCGGGCGCACTCCGGGCTCCACTCGCCCGTACGCGGGATGTCGGACACCAGGTCGTAGACCTGCTCCGGTGACGCGTCGATGCGGATCTCCGCGTGATCGATGCCCTGCGCTTCGTTTGCCATCGCTACTACCTCCTTGATTGCTCGGTCGTCAGCACGTTAGCCTGCCTTACGAGTGCCCGACGTGTCAAGGCCGCGCGTCGACGATCTGGCGGCAAGAACGGCATTGTGTCTATTGACACAAAGTTCCCACATCACATAAAATCTATGTACAGCCGTCGAGGGGACAACTATTACACAGGTTTAGGTACATTCATGTCCCGATCGCAAGCGCCCGCAGCCGCCCCTTCCTCCAGCGAACGCTGGCTTACCCTGGGCCAGGCCTGCCGCGTGCTCGGCGTCGACGAGTCGACGCTACGTCGCTGGGCGGACAACGGCCACGTCCACGCCTTCCGCACGCCGGGCGGCCACCGCCGCTTCTCCGAATCGGAGCTGAGCGAGCTACTCAGCGGCCAGACCCCTAACGGGCAGCACTATCGGGAGCTGGGCGAGCTGGCGATCAATCGCATTCGCCGGCGCCTCCACCGTCGCCCAACGAGCGAGGCGCCCTGGTTCGCCGACGTGGACGAAGGAAGCCGCGAGCGACTGCGTCCGCTGGGCCGCCGTCTGGCGGCGCTGACCTCCGAATACCTCGGACGCAAGACCCGGCGCTCCGGCCTGCTGGACGACGCCCGCGAAATGGGCCACGAGTACGGACGCGAGCTCGCCGGCTCCGGCATCACGCTCCCCCATGCCGTCGAAGCCTTCGTCTTCTTCCGGCGCAGCCTGGACGACGCAACGAAGCAGGCCAGCCAGCGTCACGGCCTCGCCGCCGGCGATGCGCTCAACGCCTGCGAGCAGGTGATCGACCTCGCCGACCAGGTCCTTGTCGGCCTCGTCGAGGCGTATGAGGGCGCCGGAGCCACGGCGGGAGCAACGTCATGAACTGGTTGGGCCTGGGTCTTTCCAGTCACATACTCGCCCGCATCGCGGAGTTCCAGATGCTCCCCATGCTGCGCAATCACCGCCGCGAGCCCGACAGGGAGCTGCCCGATGTTGAACTACCCGACGCCGAGCGCCAGGCCGCGATCGACCGCGAGCTGACCCGGCGCTTGCCGGAGGCGCGCGCCTGATGGCCTACTACCCGATCTTCGTCGAAATGGCCGAACGCCGCTGCCTCGTCATCGGCGGCGGGCGTGAGGCCCAGCGCAAGGTCGAAGGGCTGCTCGGGGCGGGAGGGCGCGTCACCGTGATCGCACCGACGCTGACAGGCGCCTTGAACGCCATGCTCGCCGAAGGGAGCATCACGTACGACCAGCGTGAGTACCGTGACGGCGACCTCGCGGGCTACGAGGTCTGCATGGTGGCGACCGACGATGGCGCGGTGAACGCCCAGGTCGCCGCCGAGGGCAAGCGCCAGCGTGTCTGGGTTAACGCTGCCGACGACCCTGTGAACTGTGACTTCATCCTCCCCGCGGTGATCCGCCGCGGCAGCATCACCGTCGCCGCCTCCACCGGCGGGGCGAGCCCGGCGCTCGCCCGACGCCTGCGCGAGGAGCTGACAGCCTACCTAACAGAGGAGATGCCCGCCCTCGCCGACCTGCTCGCCGAGGTGCGTGCGGACCTCAAGTCTCGTGACCGGCTGCCCGACGCAGAACTCTGGCAGGACGCCATCGACGAAGAGCTGCG
>JBAROU010000151.1:0-13903 GCA_049642385.1 Dehalococcoidia bacterium
GCGATATCTCGCGCGGGCTTAAGGAGCTCGCCCGCGAGCTCGACGTGCCCGTTGTGGTCTGTTCGCAGCTTTCGCGCGCGCCGGAGCAGCGCATCCCGCACATCCCGATGCTGAGCGACCTTCGCGAGAGCGGCAGCATCGAGCAGGACGCCGACGTCGTTGTGTTCATCTACCGCGAAGATGTCTACACCAGCTCCGACCAATGGCAGGCCCAGCACCCGGACCGGCCCGTCGACGCGTTTCCGGAGGGCATCGCTCAGGTCATCGTCGCCAAACACCGCAATGGGCCCACCGGATCGATCGACCTGCGCTTTCGGAAGAACCTGACCCGCTTCGAAGACCTGGATGTCCGAGAGCCTCTCCCCACCTACGCCTAACATGAGGCGCCTGGACGAGATCATGCAGCGTTCTGGGTTCGATGCTCGGAGTTCGAAGGAAACTCATACGTTGAGCCCTGAGCTGCGGCCGAACGATAAGGACGCCTGCCCGGATTGCCACGGCGCTCGTTTCGTCTACCTTGACGTCCCACTCGATCATCCGGACTTCGGCAAGGCTATCGCCTGCCGCTGCGTCGGTCAGGAGGACGTCGACGTCCGACTGACCCGGCTCCAGCGCTACAGCAACCTCGGCCCGCTCACGCGGCTCACGTTCGAGAACCTGATCCGGCGCGGCCGAAGCGCCGACCCGCGCGACCAGGCGCGCTTCCAGCGCTGCGCCCAGGATGCCGAGGAGTTCGCGAAGGACCCCCACGGCTGGCTGGTGCTGGTCGGGCCGTCGGGCTGCGGCAAGACCCACGTCGCAGCGGCGATAGCCAACCGCAGTGTGGAGCTCGGCACGCCCGCGCTCTTCGTCGTGGTTCCGGATCTGCTCGATCACCTGCGCGCGGCCTACAAGCCCGACGCGGACATCGGCTACGATCAACTATTCGAGCAGGTCCGCAATGCGCATGTGTTGATCCTGGACGACCTGGGTACCCAGAGCGCGACGCCGTGGGCACAGGAAAAACTCTTCCAGATCATTAATCACCGGTACAATGCGCGCCTGCCCACCGTCGTCACCACAAATGTGCCACTGAACAAGTTCGACGAGCGGTTGCGCACCCGCCTGGGCGATCCGTCCCTTACGCAGCCGCACGCCGATCTGATCTCGGCGGTGCATATTTTGGAGGAACGCCGCCCGCCAGAGTTCCGTGACTTGAACATGCTCGAGCTGCCCATGATCCGAGAAATGACGTTCGACGCGTTCGACCTCCTCGACGTGCGCTCGCCGCGCGATAAAGAACAGCGCGAGAACGCGTATCAGCAGGCGCTGCGCTTCGCCGCGGAGCCCGAGGGCTGGATGGTGCTGCTCGGCGATCGCTCGCGTGACCGCACGCACCTGATTGCATCCGTCGGCAACTACCGGCGCGCGCACGGCGAATCGCCGCTGCTGGTGCAGGTCGCTGAGCTGCTCGACTTCCTGCGCCAGGCGATGCACGGCGACGCGAACCATGACTACTACCTTGTCAAGCAGATGGTGCGCACCTGCCCCTTGCTGCTACTGGACGACCTCGAGATCGGCATGGGCAGCGACTGGGTGCGCGGCGAGCTGTACCAGCTCCTCAACCCGCGCTACCTGGCCCGTCTTCCCACCGTGATTACCACGCCGAACACGGTGAACCGCCTGCTCACCGACACCGGCTGGGAGCGCCTCGTCCGGCTCGTCATCGGCGATCCGAATTTCTGCTCGGTGATCCCCATCGGCGAGTTCACTCAGGAGGAGCGAGGCGCCGCGCCCGCGCCCCGCCGTACCACTCGGCGCCCGCGCGCTCGCCCTGCCGATTAGCTTCGGACTACACGAGCACGCATGAGCGCCGACCCAGACCCCTACTTCAAGAAGCGCATCTCGTTCGAACATCAGGGCGAACAGCTGGAGTTCGACGTGGCGCACACGCTGTTCTCGTCGCATGAGATCGACCAGGGGACGGCGCTGCTCCTGCGTACCCTCGACGTCGAGGCCCCGGCACGCGTTTTGGATCTCGGCTGCGGCTACGGCGCCCTCGGCATTACGCTCGGGCGCTGCTTCCCAGACGCCAACGTGACGATGATCGACAGCGATCTCCTCGCGGTGCGTTACGCCCACCATAACTGCGCGCTCAACAACATCACGAACGCGCAGGTGATCGCGGGTGTCGGCATCGACGACGCGCCGCCGGGCGATTTCGATCTGATCGTGTCGAACATACCAGCGAAGATCGGCGACGACGCGATCGAGCAGGAGTTCGTGCTCGCGCCGCTCGCGCGGTTGACAACCGGCGGCGCGTTTTGGTTCGTCGTCGTCAGCGGGCTCAACCGTTTGATCCCGAAAATTGCCGTGCGCAATGATCTGCGCCTGCGCGAAATGAAAAAACGCGCTGGTCACACCGTGTACGTGTTGCGACGCACGAAAAACTAATCGCGTGTTGTCATGGCGTTACACAAAGGCAACGTTGAATTAACGCAATTGTTCGCGAAACCTTTACGCGAGAGTATTGACGCGTCGCGACTCGCTGACGTACACTCCCGCCGTGGCCGCAAGGCCATCCTGGTGGCAGCTCACTGTTTCGACATCGGTGGCTCCAAGGAGGGAGGGGTTTGGTGCTTGACGACAAGAGCATTGTCTGCAAGGACTGCGCAGACACATTCGTGTTCACAACCGGGGAGCAAGGGTTCTACTTAGAGAAGGGGTTGCTCAACGAGCCGCAACGGTGCCCGGACTGCCGGGAGAAGCGGCGGCTTGAAAGGGCAGCCGGCGTGCGTGAGACGACGGACGTCGTGTGCGCGGACTGCGGCGACCAGACGACGGTGCCCTTTGTGCCGCGCCTGAACCGTCCCGTTTACTGCAGCGACTGCTTCCAGCGCGCACGCGGCGTTCGCGTGGCGGAGCCGGCGACCGTCTAACCGGTCCTGGACCGCCCTAGCGTCGACTCGCCGGTGGAGCCGCCGATTCGGGAAGCTCCACCTGGTGTCCGGCTACCCATTCGCCGTCGCCGTCTTCCCAGATCTCCTTCTTCCAGATCGGGACGACCTGTTTGATGCGATCGACGGCGTAGTGGCACGCCTCGAACGCCTCCTTACGGTGGGCCGACGAAACGGCCACGAGCAGGCTCGCTTCACCGATCTCAAGACGTCCGGTGCGGTGCAGCACCCCAATGCCGGTGACCGGCCAGCGGCTCCGTACCTCTTCGAGCACCTGTCGCAGCTTCTTCTCCGCCATCTCCGGATAGGCGTCGTATTCCAGCGCTCGAACCCGCCGTCCCTCGCTGTGGTTGCGGGCCACGCCGTGGAACAGCACCACCGCGCCGCTCTCGTCCTTGCGCACCGCCTCGGTCAGACGTTGTGGGTCGAGCGGCTCGCTCGTTACCCCGGCGATCACCTCGTCGCTGCCGCCGCTCACCGGCGGGATCAGCGCTACGTCGTCGCCGTCGTGGAGCCCCTGCTCCCACGGCACGAACTCCTCATCGATGGCGCAGACGAGGGTGTGAAGGAATGGCGACACGGCCGGGTACTCGCGCGAGAGCTGGTCGCGGAGGTCGGCCGCCGTGGCCGCGTCGGCGACCTCTAACGTGACTGAGCGCGCGCCCAGCAGCTCGCTCAGACCGGCGTAGAGGCGTACCTTGACGTTCATCTGGCGGCAGTATACCCAAGGGGAATCGGCCTGTCGAAACCCGCACGGGTGTATGCTAAGCTGCGCTGCGCAACGGAGGGATCCAATGTCTCGCGTAACGTCACCGGCGCGCTGGTTGGGCCGCGCGACGCTCGACCTGCTCTTCCCGCCTCGCTGCGTGGGCTGCGAGCGTGCTGGCTCGTTTCTCTGCGAACGCTGCGTCGCCGATATGACACCTGCTGTGGGCGCTCGCTGCACCCGCTGCTGGCAGCCGGGCGCATTCGACACAATGTGCCGCGATTGTCGGCTGATGCCACCCACTTTCGACGGTTTGCGCTCGGCCTTCGTGTACGAAGGCCCGGCCCGCCAGGTCGTCCACGCGCTCAAGTACCGAGGGATGACCGCCGTCGCCGAACCGGCGGCGGCGCTGCTCGCCTCGACGGCGCGCCGTTTCGCGCTCGAAGCGGATATCGTCGTGCCTGTGCCGCTTGCCGGCCTGCGCCGCCGCGTGCGCGGCTACAATCAGGCCGAGTCGCTCGCCCGCGCGTTGGGGCGTGAGCTAGGCCTCCCGCTGCGGCCGCGAGGCCTCGTGCGCACCCGCCAGACACCACCCCAGGCCCGTGCCCCCGATGCCAACGTGCGCCGCGCCAACGTTGCAGGCGCCTTCGCCTGTCGGGACGAGAGCATCAGAGGCATGCGGGTGCTCCTCATCGACGATGTCACGACTACCGGCGCCACACTGAACGAGTGCGCCGTGGCGCTCCGAGCTGGCGGCGCCTCCGCCGCCTGGGCGCTCACCTTCGCCCGCGAAGACTAGCGGGACGACCTCCAGACCGTTGCCCCCGATTGATGCCTCCCCTACAATTCGAATCGCAACGTTTGTGAAACGATCACGTTTCTTGTTCGAGTGGCAGCGTGGATATAACGGTCAGAGGCAAGCACATTGAAGTACCCGACAGCGTGGTCGAGCATGCTCAGCGAAAGCTCAGCCGCCTGGACCACTATCTTCCCCTCCTGAGCGACGCAACGGTCGAGGTCGATCTCGCCCACGAGCGCGCGAAGGAACCGGGTGGTCGCTACGTGATCCACGTCTCAGTGAATGGTGGTGGCGTTCACCTGCGCGCTGAAGAGCACGCAGCCCAGCCCGAAGCCGCGATCGATCAGGCCGCGCACGTGCTTGCGGAGCAAGCGCGTCGCCACAAGGAACGCCTCTACGGACGCGGCCGAACGCGCGAGCCAAAGCAGGGCGAACAAAGGCTGGCGACTCCCCCGGACGCAGACGGGACAGGCGACGATTCCGATCTGCCTCCGAGAGTGGCGGAAGTCCAACGCATGCCCGTAAAGCCAATGTCGACCGCGGAAGCGGTGGAGCAGATGGACACGCTCGGCCACAACATTTTCATCTTCCTCGATACCGACATCGAGCAGTTCGCCGTGTTGTATCGCCGCGACGCTGGCGACTATGCCCTGATCATCCCTGAGCTCTCATGATCATTACTGTCACCCTCAACCCGGCGATCGATCAGACCCTCCAGCTCGAACGGCTCACGATGGGCGACACGAATCGCGTGCGCGACAGCCGCATCGATCCCGGCGGCAAGGGGATCAACGTCACCCGCGTCCTGCGCGAGCTGGGCCGCGAGAGCCTCGCAGCCGGCCTCGCGCCCGGCAGCCTGGGGCGCTTCATCGAGCACTCCCTGCTGGAGCAGGGTATCCTGTGCGACTTCGTTCACACGCGTGGCCAGACGCGCACCAACCTCACGCTCCTCGATGAGTCAGAGCACGAGACCACAGTGCTCAGCTATCGCGGGCCCGTCACCGATCCGCGCCACGTAACGACGTTGCACACCCGGCTCAAGCGCTACATCTCCCCGCGCGACTGGCTGGTCGTGGCTGGTAGCATCCCGCCGCCGCTCCTGCCTCAGGAGTACGGCCGGCTGATCGCGTTCGGGCGTGAGATGAGCGCGCACACGGTGCTCGATGCGGATGCCGACGCACTCGAGGCAGGCATCATGGGTCGGCCGGACATCGTTAAGTCCAACCACCACGAGGCCGAACGCCTGCTCGGAAGGCCGCTCGAGAGCGAAGACGACCTTCTCTGGGCGGCCGAAGAGATGCGCAAAGCCGGCGCCGGCACAGCCGTGGTGACCGGCAGCTCTCGAGGCGCCGTCGCCGTGACCGAAGACGGCGCCTGGTGGGCCTCTCCTCCGAAGGTGGAGGTTGTCAGTTCCGTGGGCGCGGGCGACGCTCTCCTCGCTGGTATGCTGATCCGGCTCGAGGAGGGGAAGAGCATGGAAGAAGCGCTGCGTTGGGGTACGGCCGCCGGTGCGGCCGCCTGCCTCAGGCCCGGTACGCAACTCTGCCTTCGCTCCGATGTCGAGCGGCTCGCGCCCGAAGTGCGCGTGAGGCGCATCCGGCGCCGGACGCCGGTCAAAGCCTAGCCGAGTTCCTCCGGGAGCCCCTCCGTGTCCGATTCCCCGGTCCTCATTGTCTTCCTCGGCGGCATGCATGGCAGCCTAATCGAAGACCAGCTCGGACAAGCGCTCGCCGAAGCTGGCCTTGACGTACTCGAAGAAGGGCTCGCCACAGGCGCCTTCGCAGAAGCGGTCTTGGTCAGCGACAACGACGTGCTTGCCCAACGACTGCCGTCAGGCGTAACGCTTGACCGCGACGCCGGGCCGTTTCACTTCGGCCGACGCCTGACTCAGGTGATCGTACGCGGTGGTATCGAGCGGCCGGTGTACGTTGGTGCTGGCGGCGTGCCGCTGATGCGCGGGTCAGACCTTGCGGCCGTAGCCCAGCGCCTGCGCAACGCAGATGGCGTCGTCGTCAGCAACAACTATTTCTCGGCCGACCTCGTCGCGTTCGCGCCCGGCGGGGCCATCGCGCGCATCGAGCCGCCCGTCGGAGACAACATGCTGCCCCGCCTCCTCCACGACCAGGCCGGCCTGGTCAGCGAGCCGCTGCCGCGCGCCAGCGCCACCCAGTTCAACATCGACTCCCCTGCCGACCTCGCGATCCTCAAGGTGACCGGCGGCGCAGGCCCCAACCTCAGCCGGTTCCTTGAGAGCTTCGAAGCTGACGTCGATACCTACCGCCGCGTCATGTGCTGCCTCGTCGACCCGGAAGCGGAGCTGCTGCTCGCGGGCCGTGTGGGTAGCCAGGTCTGGCCCTACCTCGAGACCGAAACCGCCTGCCGGCTGCGCGTGTACTCCGAGGAGCGCGGGATGCAGGCGGCCGGTCGTGACGCCTCGGGCGAGGCGCGCTCGCTCCTCGCCTTCCACCTGCGCGAGGTGGGTTGCGCTCGCTTCTTCGCAGAGTTGGCAGAGATGGCCGACGCCGTCTGCATCGATACGAGGCCGCTCCTCGCTCACCTCGGACTAGAAGCGTCGCGCGCCGACCGCTTCTGGTCCGACCTCGGCTGCCCGGATCGAATTAAGGAGCCGCTTCTCCGCGAGTTTACCGCCGCTGCCCACGACGCGGGCGTGCCGGTGCTGCTGGGCGGTCACTCGCTCGTGGCAGGTGGCCTGATGCTCCTCAACGAAGCGGCCTGGCGAGAGGAAGACCAGCGGCTCTCGGGCGAGGCCGGCGTTTGACCACCGTTCGAGGCGGGCCTACTATGGACGCAGCGCGAACGGATGGACGCCACACGTCCCGCCGGTGAACAGGGGAGCGCTTCGACCGGGCCGGTCGGGGCGGCGGCAGGCGCTCTCGAATTGATGCGCGATCTCCGCGCACGCGCGCTGGCCTTCTGGGAACTGTGGCCGCTCCTCGGCGTCGCCCTCATCTCGACGCTTGTCTACCTCCAGAGCGCGCCGCTCGCCGGCCTGCCTTTCGACGACAGCTACATCAGCCTCCAGTTCGCGCGGAACCTCGCCGCGCACGGCTTCCTAACCTTCGATGGAGAGACCGCGTCCGCCGGCGCGACGAGCGTGCTGCACGTCGTCATCCTCGCAGTGCCAATCAAGCTCGGCGTCGAACCGGTCAAGGCCAGCCTCGCGCTGGGCGTGCTGCTCCACCTCGGGCTCGTCGTCGCGGTGTACTGTCTCTCCTGGACGATTTTCCGTGATCGGCTCGCGGCGTCCCTGGCGGCAGGCTCGGTCGCCGCTGTGGGCTACATGCTGCTCGATGCGCTCAACGGCATGGAGACGACGCTGTTCATGCTCATCACGACCGCTGCCGCCGCTGCATTCTTAGGCGCAAAGAGCGATCGCGCTACGTTGCTCGCGGGCGTCCTCGCGGCGCTCGCCGTGCTCACCCGACCCGAAGGCGTGCTGCTCGCCGGCGCGATGGTGGTCTACGATGCCGTCGATCCGGCACGCGGTGGGCCGCTGAACGCGGCCGCGTCGCTGCGCCGGCTGGCGTTGCTCGCCGGGCCGAGCGTTGTCGTCCTGATCGGCCTGACGGCGTACTACGGGGCGACGACCGACTCGTTCACGCCCGGCACAGCGACCGCCAAGCTGCGTTTCTTCCAGGAGTACAAATTCCCCTTAGTTGACAAGTCGCGTCTCCTGGAGTCCGGCCTAGGCAACTTTGCCGCGCCGCTCTGGCCGTGGCTCGCGCTCGCGGCCTTCGCCGCGCGCCGGCGACAGACGCTCCTCTTCGCAATCTTCTGGCTCTCCTTCATCGCGATGTACTTCTGGCTGTTCCCCGGCGGCATCACGCACTACTGGTATCGCTATCAGCACGTCTTCCTGCCCCCGCTTGTCGTCTACGGCGCAGCTGGCGCGGCGTTTCTTGCTCGCAAGGTCACGTTCCGGTCATGGGAATGGGCTGTCGGCGGGGCGATCGGCCTCGTGCTGCTGGGCTTCGTCGCTCTCCAGTACGAGAGTTTCCGCAGCTCCTACGTGGGTGAGATCAAGCTAAACGAGGAGCGCCAGGTGGCGACTGCCAAGCTCCTCAAGCAGCTCGTCCCGCCTGGCGGCTCGATCGCGACGCACGACATCGGCGCGATCGGCTACTTCCCAGATCGTAGCGTGATCGACCTCGTCGGGCTCGTGAACCCGGACGTTGTCAAGTACAACAACGATCGCAACCTGCGCGAGTACGTGGACCGCGTACGCCCCGACTTCATCGTCGTGTTTCTGTCCTGGGAGCGTAACTTCCTACACCTGGGCCTGGCGGATGACCCGCAGCTTTTCGAACTCGTGATCCCGCCCGATGGCACAGGGAACTTTATGGTGTATCGGACGCACTACGAACGTCCGGCTCAGGCTGGACGGGAATGAAGTAGCTAATCCGGCCCGCGCCGTTCTCGACGACGTAGACCGTTCCGTCTGGCCCCACCGTCACGTCCAGCGGCCGCTGGAGGACATCCGGCGAGAAGCGCGAGATCGCGACCACACTCGTTCCGTCACTCGAAAGCTGCACCCGCCAGACTCGCCCCTGCGCCCACTCGACGTAGATCAAGTCGCCCCGCATGCGCCCGCCGAAGGCGTCGGCCGTGTACTCGACCAGCCCGTCCGCGGAGGTGGAGTAGCCCAGCAGCGCGATCGGCGGCGTCGCACCGGCCGAGGCGTCGAGCGGGATCGCGTAGGTGCACTGCCGCGGGTCCGAGCGGCCACGGTTGCGGTTCGCGTGGCCGTAGTAGTGCCCATCGAGCACCAGGTTCAGCTCGTCCGGCGCCGTCGGGTCGGGCGGCCCGTCCGTTTCGCAGTCGAGCGCTTGGATAGGGCTGCGGTTCGGGCCGTTATCCGTCGCGTAGATACGCCCGTTTGAGTGGACGACGAGGTCGTAGGGGTTGCGGAAGCCGCTCGCGAAGACCCGAACATCTCCGCTCACCTGTTCCGTCGTCACGCTGGGTGGGCCAGGTGGATCGTACTGAATCGCGCCGTCGAACGCGGGATCGTCGATGTCGGCCACCAGGACCGCGCCCGAAAGCGGGCTCTCCGAACGTCCCTGCGCGCCCGTGACGCCTGCGTTCGTCGCGCTCCCCTGCGCGATGTACAGGCGCCCTTGGCCATCGAACGCGAGGCCGTTCGTAGCGTGCTCCCGTGGCGACACCGGCAGCCCCGTGATGATGTCGACCGGCGTAAAGTCCGGAGCCACGAGCTTCGAAACCTTGCTGGGGTAGGGTGGCGCGTCGCCGCCGGCGAAGACGCTGGTCTGCGTGATATACAGCGTTAGTGGCGCGGGCGAGTCGCTCGGGTTGAACGCGATGCCGAGCACGTCCTGAAGCTCGGCTGTCGTGGCGATTGTCTCCACGTTCGTGACCGTGAACCCATCGAGTGTGAGCGCAAGGATCCGTCCGTTCACCTGCGAGACGTACAGCCGCCCGTCCGGCCCGAAGGCCAGCGACGAAGGGTCTTTGAGGCCCACATTCGACGGCAACTCCAGCGTTCTGTGGTCGAAGCGGAGGGCCGGATCGGGTTTCGCCAGCGGCGCCGGGTCGTGCGATCGGTCGGGCGGGAGGGTGAGCGCCGTGGGCGAGGCCGTGGCCCCGCTGACGGGAGTGGGCTGCGGTTCGCTCGCGCTGCCGCCGCACGCCGCGCCGGCGAACGTGAGGAGCAGCAGCGCGGCAGGTAGGGCTCGCTTCATCGCGAGCGTCACGGTAGTTGAGTGGCGCGCGACGAGCAAGCGCGAGCGTTGACGGTCGTTCGAGGCTCGGCTACACTGCGCTTGAGGTGGGAATCTCCATGACAGCACACGGACAAACGCCGATTTCAGGAGCTATGTCCAACCCTCGATGAGGGCGTTGGTCGTCGAATTGCTCGGGCCACGTCCTCAAGGGGCGTGGCTCGTTTCGTTACCGGGCTCAGCAGCAGGAGAGGTGCCAGGCGATGCTCGACGTTGAAGAGGCGAAGTTGACGCTGGAGCAGGTCGATCCGGAAATAGCGGAGCTCATCCGCGAGGAGGAGCGCTACCAGGCCGAGACGGTGCGCCTGATCCCATCCGAGAACTACGCCTCGGCGGCCGTGATCGAGGCCACCGGCTCCGTCCTCACGAACAAGTACTCGGAAGGCTACCCGGGCAAGCGCTACTACGAGGGCCAGCGCTACATCGACCGCCTCGAGACGCTCGTTCAGGATCGCGCCAAGGCGCTCTTCGGCGTGGAGCACGCGAACGTACAGCCCTACTCAGGCTCGCCAGCGAATATGGCCGTCTACTACGCCCTCCTCGAACCGGGCGACACGATCCTCGGCATGAGCCTGCCCGACGGCGGGCACTTGACGCACGGCTGGAAGGTCAACTTCTCGGCGCGCTTCTACCGTGCTGTCCAATACACCGTCGACCCGACGACGCACCTGATCGACTATGACCAGGTGCGCGACCTCGCCCGCAAGGAGCGCCCGCAGATCCTCGTCGCGGGCGCGACGGCGTACCCGCGCCAGTTCGACTTCGCGAGGCTGGGCGAGATCGCCCGCGAGGTGGACGCCTACTTCCTCGCCGACGTCTCCCACATCGCCGGCCTGATCGTTGCTGGTGCCCACCCCGACCCGGCGCCCTACGCCGACGCGATCACGACGACGACCCACAAGACGCTGCGCGGCCCGCGTGGCGCGATGATCCTCTCGCGCGAAGAGCACGCCGATGCGATCGATCGCGCTGTCTTCCCTGCGCTACAGGGCGGGCCCCACAATCACACCACGGCCGCCATCGGCGTCGCCCTGCGCGAGGCCTCGACCGAGGCGTTCCGCGCGTACGGGCACCAGGTCGTCACGAACGCCAAGGCGCTGGCCGGCGAGCTGCTCGAGCGCGGCTTCACGCTCATCTCGGGCGGCACGGACAATCACTTGATCCTCATCGATGTGACGAACAAGGGTGTGATTGGCAAGAAAGCGGCCAGGGCGCTTGACCGCGCGGGCATCGTCACTAACTACAACACCATCCCGAACGACCCACGCAAGCCGTTCAGCCCTAGCGGCATCCGCATCGGCACCCCCTCGGTCACATCGCGAGGTATGCGTGAAGCAGAGATGCGCCAGATCGCCACGTGGATGGACCAGGTGATCGCAGCGCCTGACGACGAGTCTGTCGCTGAGCGCGTGCGCGGTGAAGTACGCGAGCTGTGCGCTTCGTTTCCCGCGCCCGGCGTGCCTGTTCGTTAGTTGACGAAACCGGCGTAGCCTACCTATACTGATTGGGCTGAAACCGGAACGGCTCCGAGCTCGGCGTCCAGACTCGGGATGAGTGAGCCGGGCCGTCTGTTTGATCTTGGGAGGACCATTGCGAACCTACGAACTCGTCGTCATCCTGAGCCCGCAAGTCGCCGATGAGGAGATCGACGGCGCGGTCGAGCGCCTGATCCGACGCCCGATCGAAGACCGCGGCGGCGAGCTCCAGGAGATCGACCTCTGGGGACGGCGCAAGCTGGCATACCCCATCCAGAAGCAAGTCGAGGGGAACTACGTCGTCACCCACCTCCGGCTCGCCCCGGAGCAGACGAAGGAGCTGGAGCGGCGACTCCAAATCTCAGAGGAAGTCATGCGCCATCTCTTGGTGCGTCTGGACGAGCAGAGCTAGCCAGACCCTAGCGGTCGACCTAGCTGGAAAGCAGAAGGGAGTTTGCGTCATGGCGGGGCTGAACAAGGTGATGATCATCGGCAACCTGGGCGCCGATCCTGAGATGCGCTACACGGCGAACGGGAACGCGGTGGCCACGTTTAGCATGGCGGTTAACCGCAGCTACTCGGGCCCAGATGGGGAACGGAAGGAAGAGACGGAGTGGTTCAACGTCGTGACCTGGAACAAGCTGGCCGAAACGTGCAGCCAGTACCTGCAGAAGGGTCGCCGCGCCTATGTGGAAGGGCGGCTCCAGACCCGCTCCTGGGAAGGCCAGGATGGCCAAAAGCGCTATCGAACGGAGATCATCGCCAATACCGTCCTGTTCCTGGATCGGGCGCAGGCGACGCCCATGCCGGACGATAATGGTATGGTTTCGGAACCAGAAGAACTTCCCGTGGAGCAAACGTAGGACGAGGAGCGCGATCCGTTGAACAGCGAAGAACACGACCGCCAGGACGAAACGCCCCAGGCCGCGGAAGAGCCGGCATCGGCAGCGCAAGAGTCAGTCTCGCCCGCGCAAGAGTCGGTCTCGCCCGCGCAGGAGTCAGTTTCGAATGACGCTCCCCCGCCGGCCGAATCACCGGCTTCGGTGGAGGCGACGCCCGAGGCTGAGACATCGAACGAAATTCCCGCTGCCGCCCCCCCGGCCGCTGGCCCGCCCGCCGTGGCGGGAGGTCGACCGCCGCAAGCTCAGGGGCCGCGCCCTTCGTTTGGCGGTCCGCGCCGCCGCCCGGAAGGAGACCGTGAACGAAAGCCGCGCGGGGGCTTCCGCAGGCGCAAAGTGTGCGCCTTCTGCGTGGATAAAGTCGCTGGCATCGATTACAAGGACGCTGGCAAGCTCCGGCGCTACCTCTCAGATCGAGCGCGCATCGATCCGAGAAGGAAGACAGGAACCTGCACCAAACACCAACGCTGGCTGGGCACCGCGCTCAAGCGAGCGCGCCACCTGGCCCTGCTGCCGTACACACCGGAGCACATGCGAGGCTCAGGAATGCAGGCTTCCCGGAGGTAGTCGCAAAAGCCAGCGGCCGTACCACGGCGAGGGCGAACAGCCCTCGTTGCGTCTCCGACACTGATTGAGGGAACCGATGGCAAAGTCCAAATCCCAGGCGCAGGTACGCGTAGCCGCCCGGCGCCAGCGCACCTCAGCACCGGACGAAGAAGGTACGAACCGGCGCCTCGTCGTTGGCAGCATCGCCTTGGTCGTCATCGCGGTCATAGCCATCATCGCCTTCGGCTGGTGGTGGTCAGAAATAAGGCCGTTCAACAAGACGGTCCTCCAGGTAAACAACACCACGTTTAGCTTGGATCATGTGGTGCGGCGGATGAAGCTCGAGTTCAAGACCAATCCCTCGGTGTATCAGGGCAACGCGCGCCTCTTATCGCAAGGTGTCATTGTCCAGCTCGAGCGTGAGGGCAAGCTCCTGGCGGGCGCGAAAAAACTGAACAACATCAAAGTGTCGGACAAGGACATCGACGCTAAGATCCGTGAGACCGGCGGCCTCGCAGCGACCGCCTCACCGGCTGAGTTCGTAGCTGAGCTGGACCGGCAGGTGAGCGATAGCGGGCTCAAGAAGGACGAATACCTCCAGATGCTTCGCGCGCAGCTCCTGGATACGAAGGTGCGCAACTACTTCACGTTCGTCACCCCGGACAGCGAGGCCCAGACGCGCGCCCGCTGGATCGTGGTCTCTCAAGAGTCCGAGGCGAATGACGTGCTCACCCGGCTCAACGAAGGCGAGGACTTCGCCGCGGTAGCCGAAGAGGTGTCGAT
>JBAROU010000179.1:0-2211 GCA_049642385.1 Dehalococcoidia bacterium
CCGCGGGAACAGGGGCCGGCTCCCCGACGTCATGCTGCTGGACATGCGCGTGCAGAAGGACTTCAAGCTGGGAAGCCAGGTCCGTGTCTCGGCCTTCGCCGACCTGCTCAACGCCTTCAACTCGGACGTGTACGAGGACGTTGTGACCTCACGCGTCACGGCGTCGACCTACTACTGGCCGCTCGCCCCGGTCGATCCGCGACGCGTGATGGTCGGCGCGAAGGTCCGCTTCTAGAGAGAAACAGGCTCGGGGTCAGCGATCCTGACCTGCAGGACTTCGACGCCGATCTCCTTGAGGCGCTGGAAGAGTCGGTTGGCAGCCCGGACGCGATCGCGCTGATGCAGGTGTCGGGGTCCGAGGTCGGCGTATGGGACCTGGCGCTTGAGCATGTAGTAGGCGGCGGTCAGGATTGCAGCGGCCACAGCCACGATGGCTTTCATGGCGCCGCGGCGGGCCTTCAGCCGGTGAAACAGAGAGCGCAGGTACGAGTCCTTCTTGCGCACCGCGCCCCACGAGGCTTGAATCAGAGTGGTCTTGAGCCAGGCCGCCCCTTTTCGGATGCGCGTGGAGCGACGCTTGCCAGCGCTCTCGTCGCTTCGGGGGCATAGGCCAGCCCACGAGATCAGGCTCTGTGCCGTCGGGAATCGAGAGATGTCGACACCCATCTCGCTGACGATGACGTGAGCGGTCGTCTCGCTGATGCCCGGGATCGTTAGCAGAAGCTTCACGCCTTCGCGAAAGGGCTCGAGCCTTTCGCCCAGCCTCCTTTCGAGCTCATCGATGGCCTTCTCCAAAGATGCGATCTGCTCGAGGTGAAGCTGGAGCATGAAGCGGTGATGCTCCCGTACCCGACCGCGAAGCGCTTCGACGATCTTTTCGCGCGAGGCTTTTAGGCGACCCTTCGCCAGGTCCGCGAGCTTCTCAGGATCGCTCTCGCCATCGACCAGGGCCTGAAGAAACGCGCGGCCGCTCTTGCCCAGGATGTCGCTGATGATGCCCACGATCTTGATGTTCGCGTCTTCCAGCGTCTTCTGGATCCGCTGTGTGTGACGCGCCATTTCCCGCACCAGCTGCTTGCGGGTACGAGTCAGATCGCGAAGCTCCTGCACCGGCGTCGGCGGAACGAAGCTGCCTCTGATCAGCCCGTGCGCCAAAAGATCAGCCAGCCACATGGCGTCGTTTACGTCGGTCTTGCGACCAGGCACGTTGCGCACGTGACTCGCGTTCGCCAGGACCAGCTCGAAGTCGCCCTCCAGCACGTGCCAGACCGGCTTCCAGTAGACACCCGTCGACTCCATCGCCACGTGCGTGCAGCCCTTCAGGCGAAGCCAGTCGGAAAGCTCGAACAGGCCCTTCGTCGTCGTGTCGAAGGTAAGCACCTCTTGATCGACACGACCAGCCTCGACGATTCGAGCACACGCCACTACCGTCAGCTGGTGCACGTCCAGCCCCGCACATCGCGGAAACAGAATCTCCATCGCCGCTCCTCTCTACGCGGCGCTGGCGTAGAGTCCCGGAGTCTCGGATTCTAGAGAACGTGCTCCCCGGTCTTACGACCGATGGCAACAATTCGGAGTGCGCGCGGGACCCTCGGTCCGACTAGCTAACGGGCTCGTAGCACCACAACACGCCCGACCTCTGTGCCAACGCCGCCCGCGCAGCCTACAACGTTTCCCGCATCGTGAGTCCGCGACAGACGGTGTGAGGCTAGCTAGAATCCGCCCGCGGCGCTGGCAGGCGGAAGCGCGGCCGGCTGGGGCTTGAAGAGATCCTGGTAGATCCGCCCGGCGATGGCCGACGCCAGGTGGCCGTTGCCGCGGCGGACGAAGACCACGATCACCATCTCCGGGCGATCGGCCGGCGCATAGGATGCGAACCAGCCGAGATGCGAGCAGGATCCGGTCTTGCCCGCGACGGGCACTTCCGGATCGAAGGCGGGCGTCGCGCTGCCTTCGTTCACGGCCCCCAGGAAGCCATCGGCGAGCCCGCCCAGCTTCGTGCCTTCGGGCAGCCGCCAGCGCTCCTTCGGGACGAAGCCTTCGGCAGGGCCGACCTGCGGCTGGAAGAGGATTCCCCCGTTGACCGTGGCCGAGAGCAGCACGGCCAGCTGAACGGCGGAGGTCGTGATGCCGGCGGCGTGGCTCGAGAGGTGTCCGACCGCGGATTGAGAGACTTTCGACGGGAGCTTGCCCTTCGTCTCGCCGGTGAGA
>JBAROU010000190.1:0-6306 GCA_049642385.1 Dehalococcoidia bacterium
CCCTGCTGCCGCCGCTGGCGGCGGCGTGCGACGCGGTCGAGGACGCGTTCCTGCTGCTCGTGCTGGGCGGGCACGGTGGCGCGTCGGCGCCCGTGCTCGCGACGGCTTTCGCGTCGGCCAAGTTCGCGTGCATGGCGCTCGCGCTCGTGTATCTGCTCGGCGGGCTGATCGCGCTCGCCGTCACGCGGGGTCGCTCCGCGGCGCGCACGTGACGGTTCCGGTCTCCGAGATCTTCGCCCCCGGCATGCTGCAAGGGGAGGTCGTCCTGATCACGGGCGGCGGCACCGGCCTGGGCAAGGCGGCGGCGCTGGAGCTGGCTGCGTGTGGCGCGCAGGTCGTGCTCGCCGGCCGGCGCGCCGAGGTGCTCGACGCTGCGGCTGAGGAGATCGGCGATGCTGCGTCGACCGTCGTCGGCGACATCCGCGAGGACGCCGACGCAGAGCGGATCGTCGGGGCCGTGCTCGAGCGGCACGGGCGCCTGGACGTGCTCGTCAACAACGCGGGCGGTCAGTACTTCGTGCCGGCGGAGGCGATCGCCGCGAAGGGCTGGCAGGCGGTCATGCGGCTCAACGTCGGTGGAACGGCGCGCATGACCGAGCTCGCCGTCGAGCGCGCGATGCGCCCGGCGGGGCGGGGGATGGTGATCAACGTCACGCTCTCGCCGCACCACGGTCTCGCGGGCATGACGCACTCCAGCGCTGCACGCGCGGCGGTCGAGGGGCTGACGCGTGCGTGGGCGCAGCGCTGGGCGGCCGACGGAATCGCGGTCTGCGCCGTCGCCGCCGGCCACTTCGAGACGGAGGCGCTCGACAAGTACCCGGACGTCGTGCGCGCGGGCGCTGCGCGCACGGTGCCGCTGCAACGGCTCGGCCGCCCGCTCGAGCACGCCTGGCTCGTGGCGCTGCTGTGCTCCGAACTGGGGCGGGCCTTCAGCGGCTCGGTCGTGACGCTCGACGGGGCGCGCGACAACTGGTTCGGCCCGTGGCCGCCGCCGACGCTCGCCGACGCGCAGGGCGTCGTGCCGACCGAGGAACGACGGCCGGCGACGGGCTAAGGGGGTACCCGCCGCCGGAGCCGTCCGCGCGTGTCTGCTTGAACGGACGCTCGCCGCGGAGGTTGCGCTGCTGCGGTCAGTCGCGCGCGAGCAGCAGCGCGATCCCTTGACCGCCGCCGATGCACAGCGTCGCGAGCCCGAGCTCGTGGTCGCCGCGCGCCATCTCGGCGAGCAGCTTCGCGGTGATCGCGGTGCCGGTCGCGGCGACGGGATGGCCGAGCGCGATCGCGCCGCCGTTCGGGTTGACCTTCGCCTCGTCGAGGCCGAGGTCGTCGATCACCGCGAGCGCCTGCGCGGCGAACGCCTCGTTGAGCTCGATCACGCCGATCTCGTCGAGCGAGCGGCCGGCGCGCTCGAGCACCGTGCGGGTGGCGGGGACCGGCCCGATGCCCATGATCTTGGGGTCGACGCCACAGCTGGCGTAGGCGAGGATGCGGGCGAGCACCGGTGCGCCGCGCCGTCGCGCCTCCTGTGCGGACATCAGCACGACGGCGGCGCCCGCGTCGTTCATGCCGGAGGCGTTGCCGGCGGTGACGGTGCCGTCGGGCTTGAAGGCGGGGCGCAGCTTCGCCATCGCGTCCGGGTCGATGCCCTCGCGGATGTGCTCGTCCTTGTCGAACAGCTGGGTCTCGCGCTTGACCTTGACCTCGACGGGGACGATCTGCTCGTCGAAGCGGCCCTCGGCGCGCGCGGCGGCGGCGCGACGGTGCGACTCGGCGGCGAACGCGTCCTGGCGCTCGCGCGAGATCGAGCCGCGCTCGGCGAGCCGCTCGGCGGTGATGCCCATGTGGTTGGCGTCGAAGGGGTCGGTGAGCGCGCCGACGACGGAGTCCAGCACGCCGGTCTCGCCCATGCGGGCGCCCCAGCGCGCGGCCGGCAGCCAGTAGGGGCCGCGGCTCATCGACTCCGCGCCGCCGGCGAGCGCTACGTCGGCCTCGCCGGTCTGGATCGCCTGCGCGGCGGAGACGATCGACTGCACGCCGGTGCCGCAGAGGCGGTTGACGGTGTAGGCGGGAACCTCCTGCGGGATCCCGGCCTTCATGCCGACGACGCGGGCCATGTACATGTCGCCGGGCTCAGTGTGGATCACGTTGCCGAAGACGACGTGGCCGATGTCGCCGGGCGCCACCCGCGCACGCTCGATCGCGGCGCGCGCCGCAGTCGCACCGAGCTCGCTCGGGGGCACGTCCTTGAGGCTGCGACCGTACGAGCCGATGGCGGTACGGGCTGCTCCAGCGATCACGACGTCGGTCACGGGTCTGCTCCTGGTTCCTGGGCGGACGGCGCCCTCGACCCTAGCGATCGGCGACCAAAGGACCCACCGCTCCCCCAGCCCAGGTAAGATGGTTCGAGCTGGAGGGCGAAGTGTTGTGGTTGCACAGAAGCCTTCCAAGCTTCTAGGGCGGGTTCGATTCCCGTCGCCCGCTCTGGCGCACATAGCACCACGGGGAGTGGCGCAGTCTGGTAGCGCACCCGGCTGGGGGCCGGGCGGTCGCAGGTTCAAATCCTGTCTCCCCGATAAGCGGAAGCCCCGTGAGAGCGGGGCTTTCGGCGTCTTCGGACCCTAAGGCGAGACTCGATCATGCCTTCTGGTACCGACGGTGGTACCAAGTGTGAGCCGACACCGAGACTGCCTCCTCGCTGCCAAATAAGGTTGTATGGCCCGCACCACTGGAGCACGCGGTGGGACGAAACGGAGCGGGGTTTCTTGGCGACAGGTGGTGACCGTAGGATGCCTCGACAGATGGTCGCCAGCACCTCTTCACCCGGACCGCATCGTCTCGTATCGCTTTGCGATGCTCTTGGTTACGGTGCTGAGCTGCGCAGCGAGCGGTACGCGATTTTGATGGGGTCAGGGGTCGTCGAAGTTGACCTGGCGTGCTTCAGCCGTCCTGAGCCAAAGGATCTCTCGACGGCGACAATCGTCGCTGGGCAGGTAGATCACGAAGCCGAACGGATAGAGCTGCGTGAGAGCGCTCGTGCTTTGGCAGCGCCCGTCGCTCTGCTTGACGACAGCTCATCGGTTCAGCTGTGGCGCATCGCCCCGCAAGCCACCGAAGATCGGCTCCTCGAGACGGATCTTCGTGAGGATCGGCTTGCCGAGAAAGGGCGTCTGCGCGACGCTCTGGCACCGGAAAGCCTCGTCGCGCACAAGCAGGGATTTGCTGGGCAACTCGCTCTGTTCGAGCGTGACATCAGCCTTCTTACGGGCGCTCGTGCCCGTGCCGGCGAGGCCCTCGGTGCTCGTATCGAAGCTGCGATGGCGGATCTCTGGACCCCTACGGGCGTCGAGCCCTCCACAGCGGAAGCGGAGGACATTGCACGTACCGTGGTGCAGGCACTCGCGGTGCTCGTAGCTCGCGACAAGATGACCGCCGACCGTGATTTCGATACGGCGCTCGCTGTGCTTCAAGAGCGCTTTGGCGATGTCGTCACTGATCTGGCTCGTCCTGCTCGTCGCCAACGAGTGCAGCGTGCTGCGTCAATCATCGGTGAAGGCTTGAAGTTCGACAGCCTCGACGCCACCATTCTTGGTGACGTCTACGAGGGAACATTTCTTCAGGACGCCACTCGTCAGCGATTGGGCGCCTACTACACGCCGCCGGCTATCGCCCGCAAGATGCTCGAGTCCATCCCAGTCGAGGAACTTGAACCCGTGGATCGCACAGTCCTCGATCTGACGTGCGGCTCCGGAACGTTGCTGCTTGCCGCCTGGGATCGCCTCGCCTTGGCGATGCCGCCAGGGCCAGAGTTGACGACGACGCCCGGTCACCTGACCGGCTACGACCAGGATATGTTCGCCGTCGAGCTGGCGCGTCTGGCACTCGTGATTCACGACGCGGCCGGGCGGCCCTCCTCGAAGGTCGAGCGTCGTGACGCACTGCGTCCCCGCCGAGGTAGCGAGCTGTGCCATTCGATTGTCGTCGGGAACCCACCGTGGGGTTACGAGCGCCCGGAGGGAGTGCCGACTGAGCGCGCCACCGTGTTCTTGGATGCCATGCTGCGCTGGTGTCGACCCGAGGGGTTTATTGCCTGTGTTCTGCCGGCAAGTTGGCTGACTGCCAACGTTGCGCGGGATTCGCGAGCAAAACTGCGCACGTGTGCCGATGTCTTCGAGATCTGGCGTCTACCGGAGACGACTTTCGGTCTGTCCGGCGTGGCCTCCTGCGTAGTATTTGCGCGTAAGCGTCAGCCTTCGATTCGTCGCTGGATCTATCGTCGGGTCCATCGCGACGCGCTCCAACACTTCCTTCGCGACGTGCGGAACGTCTCGGCTAAGTTCATTGATGAGGAATCTGTCCCAACGAGCGCACCGTTCGGTGACCTCTCGAGCGATCCGCGGTTTGCAGGGCTCCGTCGTCTCGTTGACGTCGCTGAGGTCCGTCGGGGGGTGCCGACCCCCAAGGGCAAGGCACGCGGCAGCGCCGAGGGCAACGTCGCTTTCCTTCCCGGGTACGGCAAGCAGCACGCGTTCGGACGGGTTGGAACAGACCATGTGGTGCCAGCGCGCTACCCAGAGGACTTCTCGAAACGCGGTGAATCACCGGCGTTCTGGACGCGGCCGAAGGTGTTGATGGCTACGACCACGAATGTCGATGGGACTCGTGCCCGTGCATTCTTGGACGAGCACGGCGTCGTTCCACGTAACAGCATGACCGCGATCGTCCCATTTACTAACGATGCAGCCCATCGTGCGGCTCTCCTGGCGATTCTCAACTCGAGCATGGTTGCCGCGTGGCTGGATGTCGCAGCAATGCGGTGGATTGGTAGTGCGCTGATCGAGAATATCCCGGTCCCTGACAACGAACAATGGCCGGCGTTGGGCGCCCTCGGCTCCCGACTTGCGGCAGAGGCTGAGAGTGGTCCGATATCGAGCATCTTGAGAGATGAACTCGACGCAGCGCTCGCGGATGCCTACGGGCTGGTGAAGGACCTGCCGGACGGAGTCCCCGTAGCCACACGCGTCGAGGGGCCGAACCTCGACGTACCGCAGCTGGCCATTGGCACGGTCCTCGATGTTCGCGAGGGCGAGATCCTGCTTCATGTAGCCGGCTTTACTGAGCCCTACGGCGCATGGATGCCGCCGCCGCGCGCCATGCCTGGCTGGGCTTGTCGGGCCGGTATGGGTCTTCAGGTTCTCGGACCGGAGGTTGGCCTGGAATCAGCAATCTACTTGCCGCAAGAAATGGCGTGGACGCGCGGCCGCGGCCGGCAGCCGGAGGTCACCGCGTGAGCGGGCTCCTTACGATCCTCAACGTGGGCCAGGGCGACGCGATCATTCTTCACAATCGCGAGACAGCGACTGCCGCTGTCATCGACTGCGCGATGCCTGGCGCTTCGCTTGCTACACACTACCTCCGCGATGCGGATGTGCAGCATGTCGCGGGCGTCGTGGTGACGCACCTTGATGACGATCACTACGGCGGTGTCCCGCAGCTCTTGCGCGACATGAAGCCTCGGCCGGAACTCGTCGCCTACGGTGTCGCCAAGGGCTACCGCGCTGCCCATCAGCAGGTCGACACTTTCTTCACCCAGATGTATAGCTATGAGCAGCGCTACGGATGCCGCTACGTACAGCCTGTTCAGGGAGCCAGCATCGGCTCGCCTGAGCACGGTGTCCACCTCGAGTTCCTCGGTCCTAACGACGACGAGGAGCGGCGCGCCGTGCGCTACAACAATGCGAACTTCGCGTCGGCAATCATTCGTGTCTCGGTTGGTGACCTTACGGCCATCGTTCCAGGGGACGCTCCGCCTTGGCGTTGGGATCGGCTGCGCGTGGGCGCGCCTGACCTACTGCGCGCCGATGTCCTTCTGCTCCCGCACCACGGTGCGGCGCACGTCGACGAGCATGTCTCGCTCGAAACGTTGCTCGATCTCGTTCAGCCACGCGTCATATGCATCAGCGTGGGGTCCAGTAACCGGTACGGACATCCGCGAGCAGCAACGCTTGATGTCGCTGGGGCCTGGGCAGCGACCCACGACGCTCGGCTCGTTTGCACTCAGCTCAACTGTGCGTGCTCAGAGGGGACAGGCCCGAACGGGCGCCTGGCGCCGGGGACTGCATGTGGTGGTCATCTCACTGTTGAGCACGACGGTACTGCCGTCAGCGTGCGCACTGAGGCGTCCGACCATATGGCGTTCGTTGCGGCTCAGACAGCGCCCAGGTGTGCGCTGAGAGTGGCGACCGCGGCCTAGGACAACAAGGGACCAAGGCACGCCGGCACAGGCGACTGGAACCGACGCTAAGTACC
>JBAROU010000198.1:0-5895 GCA_049642385.1 Dehalococcoidia bacterium
GGGCACGATGGCGGCGACCAGGCGTTCCTGTAAGTCGATGTAGATCCGATCGATCAGCGGCGCGACGAGGCGCTGCCGCTCTTCGCTGTTTGCCTCCTCCCACAGCGCCGGTAAGTCGCCGAACAGCGCGGCCGCTTCTTCGACGGACGGCAGCGATGCAGGATGCGCGGCCTCGATCTGCGCGTCGATGTCGCCGAGGCGACGGCGGTACTCTGCCTCTTCGACGTTGCCGTCCATGAAGGCTCGCACGACGCGCGTTCGCTTCGACTGGAGCTTTGCGGTGTCGATCCCGTCGTCGGGCTTGGCCGCCAGCTTCGCCATCCGCTCGCGCCAGTCGTCGGGGATCGCCAGCGAGCCGAAGATCAGCCCGATCTGGTCATCGACGACGTGGGCCATGAGTGAGCGGTTGTTGGTCTCGCAGTCGTGGGCGTGGCGCTCGCGGTACATCGGCTTGCCGCTCCGATACTGGTGGTCCGACTGGACAGCGTTGCCGCAGCGAGCGCAGACGACGCGTCCCTGAGCCACTCCGCAGTCCCGATGCACCTCCCGGCGAGTCGCCCTTTGGTGGCGCATCGCCTGCACGCGGTCAAAGATGTCTTTCGGAATGACCGGCTCGTGCTTGCCGGGGTAGGCCTCGCCCCGGTAGCGAATCGTGCCCGCGTAGAAGGGGTTGCTGAAAATTTCCTTCATGGCGTGGGCCGTGAAAAGGTTGCTCTCGCGGGTCTTGAAGCCTTGCGTGTTCAGCCAGTCGGCAACGCTGGCGTTGCTGGCGCCGGTGAGCTTGCGCCGGAACGCCTCAACAAGCCCCGCGGCTTCATCAGGCACGATCTGCGGGACCGCGCCCGGTTCGGGCGTGATGTAGCCGAAACCCACCGGGCCAACTGGGCGACCCAACTCCGCCCGCTGCCGCTGGGCCTTTTCGACGTGAATCCCGAGCATCCCCGAAAAGAACTCTGACGCTGACACCACGGTCGTGAGCATCATCTTGCCGCTCGGCGTTGTGTAGTCGAAGCCCTCGGTCACGCTGACGAAGCCGACGTCGGCTGCGCCCAGCCGGCGGAGCACCTCGCGCATCACGCCCACGTTGCGGGCCATCCGGTCGAGGGTGTGGACGACGACGATGTCGAACTTGCCCTGCGGTGCGTCTTGGAGCAGCTCTTTGAGACCGGGTCGATGACCGATGCCATCCTTGTACGCGGAGACTCCAGCGTCGACGTAGACGTGAACGAGCGTATAGCCGCGCCGTTCGCACCAGCGGGCTATCTCGGCCTTCTGGGCCTCGAGCGAGTGTGTGTCGACCTGTGATGGGGACGACACCCGGATTAGGCCGGCTGCTCGCTTCGCGGTTTTGTTCACTCTCGGCTTCTCCTGCGCATCAAGATCGCCCGACCGACCGCGGCCCACTCGCGCACCAGGTACTCGACCTCGGGGCTCGCGAGGGCGGGTAGGGGACCGCTCGGGTCATATACATGCTCGATTCGCAGAGGCTTATCAAGGGGCCCTGCCGGGAGCCCGATCGGGTTCACCCGGGCACCTCGTCGAAGAGGTCCTCGAACTCCGCATCAGGAAAAGCGGCGCAGATGCGCCTTCCGGCAGCAGGGCTCGGATAGCTCGCGCCAGGAAGAAGCCGCTTGATAGGCGGCCGAGCATCGCCAGCTTGGAGGCCCATGTTCTTACCCTACGGGGGAAGGCTGCGTAGATATAGGTGGGATTTAGCGCTCGCGCTAGATCGGTACGTTACGAGCGCGGTCGGCCTCCACGGAGTGCCGGTAGCTCGATGCACAGCGTTTTCGCTAGCGGGAGGACAGCGTTTCGCACCGTGAGATGAGAGGCACTTGCCTCCCGGGCGATCTTTCTCCACCCCCAGGGCTGACCGTTATCCTGAGGACAGATACGTTCGTAAAGCCAGAGCAGGTGCTTATCAAGCTCCGGGCGGGTGTCGACCTTCACCCACTCGGGATTCTGCTCCATCTCCGCTCGAATGCTCTCCCATTGCGGTCGAGCGAAGTCCAGGAGGCGAGCTGCGACAGCCTGCCACGTCTCGTGTTCGTCCGGCTCCACCACGACGGTGATCGTCCTGGTCGATGACCAGTATGAAACGGACCAGGGTATTCCGGTAAGCGTCGGACGGCGCAGGGGACACCAGCCACGATACGCATACAGGTATGGCTCAGTCATTGCCACGTGAAGGCGTGGCGAGGCCCAAGCCGCCTTCAGACCCCATCGTCGAGCCAACTCCTCGACGGCAGCCAGGTACCTTCTCACGCCGGGGCGCTCCGTCAGTACGTGCTTTCCTGGAAGGGCTCGGCGCACGCGGCTCTCAGCAATCGCCTCGACGGCGCGCCAGGCGTGGGCAGGCATCGAAAGATGATCAGCATGCCACAATTTTCCCGCGTGGCTGGTGATCAGGGCGCGGATAAGCCTTCCGTTCTCGCGCCAGAGTTCGACGAATTCCTCCATGAACGCTGGGTTGTTCTCGTAGTGCCGAAGCAAACCAGACTGAAGGTGCTGCAGGACCTCTTCCTTGGGCAGCAGTTGGCCGATCCGTCGCGTCGCCATTAGCACCAAGATGGTACCTTGTTAAGGACAAGGCCGGCTGCGCTACACCCCGATCGCCTCCGCGACCTTCCGCCAGCTCCCGTCCTCCTCGCCCTCCAGCCGCCTGAGGTACACGCTGGTCACCTGCAGCGAGCGCAGGACGCTCGCGAGAGTAGTCCGCCCGATTCGCCGGCGTCGGTTTGACGTGCTAAGGCCCACCTCGGGTAAAATAGGCCGGTTCCTTCTGAAGTCGTGCGGGGCCAGGATAGGCGGTTGCATCATGCGTGTCTTGCTTCGAGCACCCTTTCTCGGGACTGTCTGTACAGCGCTGATCCTCCTGGCGGCTTGCGATGACGGCACAGATCCGACGCCAACGCCAGCGCCGCAATCTGAAGCTACGGCGACGACACAGCCCAGCCAGTTCGAGCCTGCTGACTGCGAGTTCGAGGTACCTCCAGGTCACGAGGTCGAATGCGGCGTTTTGGAAGTCCCAGAAGACCACGACAAGCCGAGCGGGCGCACGATCCGTCTGCACGTAGCAGTCTACAAGAGCGAG
This sequence comes from Dehalococcoidia bacterium, assembly GCA_049642385.1. GTDB lineage: Bacteria > Chloroflexota > Dehalococcoidia > DSTF01 > RBG-16-68-14 > JBAROU01. The sequence continues at coordinate 3,095 of JBAROU010000198.1, forward strand.
AGCCCCGATCCCGCGCCCGACCCTGTCGTGTATCTGGGCGGGGGTCCGGGCGAACACTCCTTAGATTTCGCGTCGCTCCTCTTCAATGATCTGTTTGCCCCATTACTCGGGCGCCGCGACCTTGTCCTGTTCGACCAACGCGGAACGGGCTACTCCCAGCCAGCGCTTGACTGCATCGAGGTGCTAGATCTCACGATCGAGCTTCTCGACCAGGAACTTACCCCCAAAGAAGAAGTCGATCGCACGTCCGAAGCAGTGGCTGCATGTCGCGAATGGTTTGTCGGTGAGGGCATCGACCTCTCTGCATATAACAGCGGTCAGAGCGCGAGAGATTTGGAGGCCCTTCGACTAGCCCTCGGTTACGACCAGTGGAACCTCTACGGCGTCTCATATGGAACCCGCCTAGCTCAGACGGCGATGCGCGACACGCCGGCCGGCATCCGGAGCGTTGTGCTCGACGGCGCTTACCCACTCGAGGCGGATATGTACGGCGAAGGTCCTGCGGTGGTTGCGCAAGCTTTCCAAAGGTTCTTTGACAATTGCGAGGACCGCCCCGAATGCGCCAACGCCTACCCAGACCTCGAAGCCACATTCTACAACCTTATCGATCGCCTCAATGCGGACCCTGCGGTCATTCAGGTTAGCGACCCTGTCACTGAGGAACCCCTTGACGCCGTTGTACTCGGTGACTATCTGGTTGACCTCGCCTATTCTGCTCTTTACGATAGCCAGGCAACGGCTGCGCTTCCCGAAGTCATCACAAAAGCAAACAACGGTGACTATGCGCTGCTCGCGGAGGAAGTCAACGACCTGCTCATCGGCCAGTACTTCCTCAGCGACGGTATGAACTGGTCCTTCGGGTGCAGCGAAGAGGTCGCCTTCAGCTCTCCCGAGGCTTACCAAGCCGCGGCGAAGGCCGAGCCCCGGCTCAGCAGTTACTTCGAGCGAAATTCCGCTTCCGCTGAATACTGCGAAATCTGGGATGTTGATCCCGCTGAAGCGGTAGAGAACGAGCCGGTGCGAAGCGATATCCCTGCGCTCGTCCTGGCAGGTCAGTTCGACCCGGTCACGCCCACCAGTTTGGGCCGAGTTGTCGCAGACAACCTCGGCCAGAGCGTCTTCGTTGAGTTCCCCGGGTTAGCCCACGGCGTGGCTCTCGGGAATGACTGCGCGTCCAGCGTGGCCGTGGCCTTCATCGAAGACCCAGCAGCCGCGCCCGACGAGTCGTGCATAGCTGAATTGGCCGCGCGCTGACTTCTCGCGAATCGCGGGCTTCCAGACCGCTGCCCGCTATACCCCAATCGCCTCCGCGACCCGCTTCCAGCTCCCGTCCTCCTGGCCCTCCAGCCGCCGCAGGTACACGCTGGTGACCTGCAGCGAGCTGTGGTCGAGAAACGCGGACACCTGCTCCACGCTGTCGCCCGCGTCGCGCCGCAGCTTCGCCGCGCTGTGGCGCAGGATGTGGACGCCTGAAGGCGGCAGCCCGGCCTTCTTCAGGTAGCGCCTGAGGTTGGCGTAGAACGTGCCGCTGGTGACGCCCAGCCCCTGCTCGGCGCGCTCACCGCCGCCCGTTGGCCAGAGCGACTCTTCGGGCTGCATCGTCCCGAGGCTCTTACCCCAGGCCACAAGGCCGCGCTCGATCGCATCGACGGCGACCGCGGGCAGTTCCCGCTTGCCTCGCTTGCCGCCCTTGCCCCGGTAGGTGTAGAACCACGTGCCGCCTCCCTCGATCAGGTCGCAGCGCCTGAGGCTCAGCACTTCGGTGCGCCGCCGGCCCGTCAGCGTCAGCGTGAGCACGAGCGCGCGGTCGCGCAGCCCCGCCGGCGTCTCGGGGATGGCGCTTAGCAGCCGGCGGATCTCTTCGGCGCTGAGGCCCCTGGGCGGGCTGTGCTGCACGCGCGGTCGCTCCAGCGCGTCACACGGGTTGGCCGCCACGATCTCCATCCGGATCAGGAAGCGGTAGAAGCTGGACAGGCAGGCCATCCTGGCGCCGATCGTGACGGCGCTCGGTTCCTTGCCCGAGAGCCCCCGCCCGTGCGCCCAGGCGAACACCTCCTGGGAGTTCACCTGATCTGGCGGCTTCCCGAGCCTACCGAAGAAGTGCTGGAGCATCCGGCTGTAGCCCTCCACGGTGCGCCGGGACCCTGAGCGGCGCTCCTTCTCGGCCAGGAAGGCCATGAGAGCGCGTTCCCAGCCCGAAGCTGTGTCGTCGAAGTCCGTCAGGTAGCGTTGCATCGTCGATGCCCTCCCATCTAGAATTGGTCATCGCTATATTGGCGTAGTGTCGCACGAAGTCAAGTCTGATTGGTTCCGCCACAAATGACGCTCATCCTTACAGCTGGTTGCAGCGATTTCATCGTGCAGGTCTCCGATCGGCGCTTCTGCCTTGCGGAATCAACGAAGCATGGCGTGCGTCTCGTCGACATCAAGACAGACGAAGGCAACAAGGAGCTGGTTGTCGTTAGCTATGCTACTCACTTCTCGGTTGCTTTCACAGGCTTGGCCGAGGTGGGTGGTCAGAGTGTTGGAGACTGGCTCGCGGAAGTCATCGTTGAAAGCAAGGCGGCGGCGCAAGGCATTAGCGAATGCGCACAAGCCCTTCGCGACGCAGCAACCCGATCATTCGGCGCTGCCTCAAGCCTCGGCTCTACTGACTTTCTCGAGTTCGTATTTTCGGGATATGACGCTCGAGACAAAGGGCCGCGTGTCATTCTAGTGTCGAATTTCAGGACGGAAACTCACGCGATACGTCCTGTTCCCACCCGAAGATTCGCGATCCTGCGTCCCCGAAACGTTGAGTA
>JBAROU010000213.1:0-2990 GCA_049642385.1 Dehalococcoidia bacterium
GTGATCAGGTAGTCGGCGATCACACCGTCCTTCATCGGCCGGATGACCGAGATCGTGTCGGGCGTGCGACCGATCATGTCGCGCGCTTCCGTGCCAACCGCGACGACGGTGTTGTCGCGGTTGGCGAGCGCGACGACGGCGGGCTCATTGACGACGATGCCGCGGCCCTTTACGTAGACGAGGACGTTGGCAGTGCCCAAGTCGATACCGATGCGCTTCGGTAGCATTTGCGTGCTCCTTTGTCGTTGTGGCTCGCGGGTTAGACTCGCTGGATCGACGCGCCCAGCGAGCGAAGCTTTTCATCCAGGGCTTCGTAGCCGCGATTGAGGTGGTACGTGTCGCTGATTTCGGTGCGCCCCTCGGCGACGAGGGCCGCAACGACGAGCGAGGCGCCGGCGCGCACGTCCATGCAGCGCACAGGCGTCCCGTAGAGATGCGTGGGGCCGCTAACGATGGCCGTCTGGCCAGCGGTGACGACGTCCGCTCCCATCTTACGCAATTCACTGATGTAGAGCATCCGGTTGTCGTAGACGCGCTCGTGAATCACGCTGACGCCCTTCGCCTGTGTAAGGAATGCTGCCAGCGGGGGATGGAGGTCTGTGGCGAGGCCGGGATATGGCACGGCCTGCGCCGTCACCGATCGGTAGGTATCGAGGCCGGTGACGACGAAGCCGCCTTCGACCGGCCGGATGCGCACGCCCGCCTCCTGGAGCTTCCAGATGAGCGCCTCCAGATGCTCCGGGACGGCGTCGAGGATCTCCGCCTCGCCGCGGGTGGCGGCGACGGCGAGCGCGTAGGTGCCCGCTTCGAGGCGGTCGGGCAGGATGCGCTGCGTGGTGCCGTGCAGCTCGTGGACGCCCTCGATGTCGATGGTGTGGCTGCCGGCGCCGCGGACCTTGGCACCCATGCGATTGAGCATCTCGGCCAGGCTCGCGACTTCAGGCTCCGCGGCGGCGTTGATGATCGTGGTCACGCCGTCAGCGAGGGTGGCAGCGAGCAGGACGTTGAGCGTGCCCATCACGCTCGGGTAGTCGAGCACGACGCGCGCGCCGTGCAGACGCTCCGCCTCGGCAACGAAGACTTCGCCCCGCCGATAGACCTCGGCGCCCAGCGCGCGGAAGCCGGAGAGGTGCACGTCGAGCGGGCGCAGGCCGATCACGTCGCCGCCGGGCGGACAGCTCGCGGCGCGACCGAACCGAGTGAGGAGCGCGCCCATGACGAGGAAGCTGGCGCGCAGGTTCACGACGAGTTCGCTCGGCGCCTCGAGCGAGGTGATGTCCGCGGCGTTGATGCGCAGGCGCGAAGGCGAGAGCTGCTCCACCTCAGCGCCCAGCTTGCGCAGGATGGCGCTCATGTAGATGACGTCCTCGATATCGGGGACGTTCTCTAAGATGCAGTCGTCGCGGGTAAGGAGCGCGGCAGCCATCGCGTAGTCGGCGGCGTTCTTGTTGCCACTGACCCGCACCTGGCCTCGGAGCTGGTGGCCGCCTTCGATGACGATGCGTTCGCCCATCGTTAGCCTCCCTGCCAAAGCACGATCATTGTGAGGCGAGCATACCCAGCACAGGCTACGGGCGCAAGCTGGCGGCTCGTTGCTTCGCCCACGTCGATCTGCTAGCTTCGATTACACCATGAGCGAAGCTGCCGAGAAGTCCACGGTCGAGATGGAAACGATCGCGTCGCTGTGCAAGCGACGTGGCTTCATGTTCCCCAGCAGTGAGATCTACGGCGGGTTCGAGAGCACGTGGGACTACGGCCCCCTGGGCGCCGAGCTGAAGCGAAACGTGAAGAACGCCTGGTGGAAGGCGATGGTGCAAGAGCGCGACGACATGGTGGGGCTGGACGCCTCGATCCTGATGTCCCCGCGAGTGTGGGAGGCGAGCGGCCATACGAGTCACTTCACGGACGCGCTCGTCGAGTGCGGCGACTGCCGCCGCAGGTTTCGAGAGGACGACCTCGACTCGAAGACGTGCCCGGAGTGCGGCGGCCAGCTCTCCGAGGCGCGCCAGTTCAACACCATGTTCAAGACCTTCGTCGGCGCTGTCGAAGACGAGGCGTCCGTCGCCTACCTGCGGCCGGAGACCGCCCAGGGCATCTTCGTCAACTTCGAGAATGTACTCAACACGACGCGGCGCAAGCTGCCGTTCGGCATCGCGCAGCAGGGCAAGTCGTTCCGGAACGAGATCACGACAGGGCATTTTTTCTTCCGCACGCGCGAGTTCGAGCAGATGGAAATGGAGTTCTTCTGCAAACCCGGCACGGACGCGGAGTGGTATGAGTACTGGCGCAACGAGCGGCTGAACTGGTTCCTTCGCTTCGGCGCGCGCAAGGAGAACCTGCGCCTGCGGGAGTACGCTCCTGAGGAGCTCGCCCACTATTCGACCGGGACGACAGACATCGAGTACCTGTTCCCGATGGGCTGGTCAGAGCTCGAAGGCGTCGCGCGCAGGACCGACTACGACCTGCAAAAGCACGCCGAGGCGAGCGGCCGGAAGCTGGAGTTCTTCGACGAGGAATCGAACGAGCACATCGTGCCGTACGTGGTAGAGCCCGCCGTGGGCGTGGACCGCTGCGTGCTGATCTTCTTGCTGGATGCCTACCACGACGAGGAGGTGCGCGGCGAGCGTCGCACGGTGCTCAAGCTGCACCCCTACCTGGCGCCGATCAAGGTGGCCGTGCTGCCGCTAAGCCGCAACGAGAAGCTCGTACCCACCGCGCGCAAGGTGTGGGACATGCTGCGCCCGCAGTTCATGACCCAGTACGACGACGCCCAGAGCATCGGGCGGCGCTACCGGCGCCAGGACGAGATCGGCACGCCGCTGTGCGTCACCGTCGACTTCGATACGCTGGACGACCAGGCGGTGACGATCCGCGAGCGCGACAGCATGGAGCAGTCGCGGATCCCCATCGCGAACCTGGTCGCGGCCCTGCGCGAACGCCTGCCGGAAGTGGGCTGATAGCTAGTCAGCTTGTCAGCGGGTCAGCTAGTC
>JBAROU010000220.1:0-9505 GCA_049642385.1 Dehalococcoidia bacterium
TCGCGGCCGAGCCGGCCGCCTGCCCGACGCTCACGCGTGGCGCCTACCGCTACGACTTCGGCGACACCGCGGGGCTCACGCCGCTGCTGCCGATGTACACGCTCGGGCACGACTTCGTGCCGCCGCCGGTGCATGCCGGCGGGTTGCGCTACCACGGCGACGCCCCGCTGCTGTGCGCGCTCGTGCGCGCGGGGATCGTCGAGGCGCGCGCCTACCGGCAGACGGAGGCGTTCGACGCGGCCGTGCAGTTCGCCCGCACGCAGGGGATCCTGCCCGGGCCCGAGCCGGCGCACGCGATCCGCGCGACGGTCGAGGAGGCGCTCGCCGCGCGCGAAGCCGGCGAGCGGCGCGTGATCCTGCTTGGCCTCTCCGGCCACGGCCACTTCGACCTGTCCGCCTACGACGCCTACCTCGCCGGCACGCTCGAAGACCCAGAGCTCTCCGACGCCGAGATGGCAGCCGCGCTGGCGCGGCTGCCGGACGCGCCGATGCTGGCGTAGTCAAGCTGCGGCGGAACTCTCCAGCATCCCAAGCGCGATCGTGCTCGCGAGTGCCGCGAACGCGGGGAGCGCTTTGGCATGGTGAGCTCGTAGGCTGGTTGACGTGGCCGAGCGGGGGGTGGGTCTGGGAAGCTGACACCACCCGCCCGCTCATATCGTATTTACGGCTAGATTAGTCTGAATGTTTGCGCTCTATCCAGACTGATAGCGCCAGATATTATTCCTGATGCATTTTCGCTTTCTTCGCAGGTTTCGTTTTCTGGCGTGATTGTTGGGATCGCTTCTTCGCCGAATCTGACCGATCTGATTGGATTCTGGGAGGTTATGGCACCGACGTTCCCGGCATATAGACAGTTGACAGTGCCGCCCCCGGCTAGGTCTCTTACTCTGAACCCGATACCTAGGAGGAGCAGTATCGATTCTCTTATATTGGGTAGCGTGCCCGTGAAGCCTACGTAGCGAACGTGCCATGGCAGCGTTAGTTCGCATCTGACTTCGATAGTTATGAATATGAGGCCGGCTTCGCCTAGAGTAGATCTGCAATCGGTGATGACGCCGGCTAGCGACCCTGTCGTCTTGGCTATTGTTCTGTGAAGGCTGCCTCTCAAGGTTACTAGCGAGGTGAATCTTCTACCTGCTGGGGTCGATGTAAATGTCACGCCGGCGGTTCCCTGAACGGCGCCGGCGGGTTCGAACTGAACGCCTCTGTTAGCGGTCGCGGTGCTTGCAAGGACTGCAAGCACAACCCCGCTCGCCATTGCTGCAAGCAGGAGCTTAGGGTGGAAACGCACTATTGCCCTCCTATGAATTATGGCGATGACATGATCGATACGCCCGGTGCGCCTGAATGGTGGTGGGCCACTCCAGCTGGGTGACCCCTGCCCGGATCAAAATGCCGGGAAAGCCCGACTTTTCAGCACTCCGGTGCGCCATGTGGGCGACTCACGGGCCTTGGCTCCGTGCGCGTGGTTCCCCCTTTCGTTCGTGCGCACACCCGAGGCGCGCCTCTACGCAAACGAACGCTATGCCCCCCCGGTTAGAACATAATCTAATCGCCAAAAAGCTGGCTGTCAAATTGGAGAGCTCCAGGAGCACACCGGGCGGACTCCTCGGGTACCGAATCTGGCGCCGGCCGCGACCGGCAAGCACGGTGAATTACACAACACTGAGCAGCCTGCTCAGGATCTAGAGCTAGCGCCGCTTCTTGCGCTTGCGCCGCGAGGTGGCGGGGCTGGGGCCCGCGCCGCTCTGCTGTGGCGGCTCGGCGATGTCCGCCTCGCCGCCGGTGCGCCGCTCCTCGGCGGCGCGTACGCGCGCCTCGCGCAGCTCCGCCGAGCTGGGCCAGGGGACGGCCTCGCCGGTCTGCCATGCGGGCGGCATGCCGCCCGGCGCGCGGCCCGAGAGCAGCATCGCGACCATGCCGAGCCAGTAGACCTGGACGATCGGGATGGTGATGACGGGGAAGACGAACAGGATGCCGGAGATCAGGCCCAGGTAGCCGAGGAAGCGCGTCAGCAGGCCTGCGCGCATCGCGCTCACGGAGACCGCGACGAACGCGAACGCGAACACGAGCTGGGCGAGGATCGCGAAGTAGTCGATCGCCCCGTAGTCGGTGACGGCCTTCGCCTCGTCGTAGGTCTGGGTGCCCTCATTCGCGAAGTGGTTGAGCTTGACGGTCGCGACGACCTGCAGGACCGCCAGCATGATCGCGAGCGCGATCCCGCCCAGCCACGGCAGCGGGCGCAGCAGCGCCGGCAGCTGCGGGTTGCGCGCGCGTGCGGCGCGCACGAGGAAGTCGAGCACGAGCGCGATCGCGATCACGCCGACGATCTGGAAGGCCTTGCCGACGGCGAGCCCGGTCAGGTGCTGCTGGCTCTGCAGCGCCGAGGCGAGCAAGTTGTCCGCGGCGCCGCCCAGCGCGACGAGGCCGACGATCGGTGCCCCGATCGTGAAGAACGCCGCGATCCCGGCGGCGACGGCGACGCGCGGGCGCTCTCGCGCCTCCGCCTGCAACAGCTCCTCGGTCGCCATGGGGCGCACATGCTAGTGACGCGACGCCACAAACCTCGCCACGACTCGCGACGGACGGCCTAGACTCGGCAGGCATGCAGATCCGCGAGGTGATGACGGCGTCGGTCGTCACGGCCGAACCGGCAAGCTCGGTCCAACAGGTCGCGACGCTCATGCGCGAACGCAACGTCGGGTCGGTCGTGCTCGTGCGCGACGGCGAGCCCGTCGGGATCGTGACCGATCGCGACCTCGCGCTCGGTGTGCTGGCCGACGGCCGCAGCGCGAGCGATCGCGCGGCCGACTACGCCTCCTCCCCCGTGATCGGCGGCGACGCGGACAGCGACGTGCGCGCGGCCGCCGAGCTAATGGTGAGCCACGGCATCCGCCGCCTGCCGATCCTCGACGGCGGGCGCCTCACCGGGATCGTCACGCTCGACGACATCGCCGCCCGCACGGGCGATGCGGACCTCGTCGCGCAGCTCGCCTCCCAGATCACCCGCGCGGCGCTGCCGGAGTTCTACTTTCACCATCGCGGGGGCTGAGCCGCCCCACGGAGACGGTCACCTGGCCGACCTCCGGCGGGCTGCTCACGTTCGCATGTGAACCAGCGCATTGACTTTCTGATATTCGGTACGCTGTCCCCGCTATCCGGGGGGCCGGGCCTCTCCCGTCACTGGGAGACCTCACCATGCAATTCAGATTCGCGGCCATCGCTGCCGTGCCGATCGCCATGCTCGTGTGTGGCGGATGCGCGATGAGCGGAGCCGCCAACCATCATCGCTACCGCTTGACGTTGATCACCAGCTCGCAGGCGAGCCGGTTCGACGACGGCTGGGTGTGCGGCGCCAAGCGCGCAGCGCGCCGGCTCGGGGTCGACCTGCTGGTGCGCGAGCCGCGCCGGCGCGACCCTGCAACCCAGATCCGCATCGTCGAACAGGTCGCCGAACGCAAGCCGGATGCGGTCGTGATCGCGCCCGCCCGGCCCCGCGCCCTGCTCGTCCCGCTCCAGCGGCTGGCGGCGGCAGGTTCGAAGGTCGTCGCCGTCGGGACGCGGCTCGGGCCGGGCAGCCCGGCCGTCTCGGAGATCGGCAGCGACTACGAAGCCGGCGGCCGCGCCGCCGCGCTAGCCGTCGACCCGCTCACACTCGCAGCGGCGAGCCCGCGCGAGCGCCGCACGCACCACTACCTCGGCAGAATGGGCATGATCGGCGGCGGCCGCAGCCCGGCCCGATCCGCGCATCTCGTCGAGGGCTTCGTCAGCGCGCACGGAAGCATCGACACGAGGATCCGCTACTTCGGCGTCCACCTCGTCGGCGACGACATCTACACGATCACGCGGATCGCCCTGGAACTCATGCCAGGAACGATCCCGCTGCGCTTCGTGCTGGCGACCGACTCGCGGTTGGCCGAGGACGTCGGCACCGGCATGATCGGCGCCGGGGCCGGCACCGGGCCGCGCGTGCTCACGTGGGGCGCCGACCATCGCAACATCGCCAACCTCAGACGCGGGATCGTCGACGTCCTGTTCGTCGAACACGCTCGCCAGATCGGCGCGTCCGCCATCGCGCAGGCCGTCGCCGCACTCCGCGGCAGGCACACGCGGGCTCGCATCGCGACCGGCTGGTCGATGGTGACGCACGATCGCCTCGGCGAACCGCGCGCCGAGCAGGCGCTCGCGCAGACCGCCGGCTGCTGAGGACGCGGCGGCCAAGCGCCGTCGCTTCCCCAGGCCACCGCGTCCCTGTCCAGATGGTCGTGCGCCCGGCACGATGGGTATAGGCGCTTCATGGCTGATGGGAGGAGGGTGGTGCCCGGCTCGGCGACGGCCGTCAACGCGACCAACCTGCGCAAGACCTACGGCCCGGTCGTCGCGCTCGAGCGCCTGACCCTGCAGGTCAACGCCGGCGAGTTCTTCACGCTGCTTGGCCCGTCCGGCTCGGGCAAGACGACCACCCTGCGGATCGTCGCGGGGTTCGAGCGGCCGGACGAGGGACATGTCGAGCTCGGCGGCGAGGACGTCACCGAGCGGCCGCCCTACCAGCGCGACGTCAACACCGTCTTCCAGGACTACGCGCTCTTTCCGCACATGACGATCGCGGAGAACGTCGCCTACGGGTTGATGGTGAGCGGCGTCCCGCGCAGGCAGCGCGCCGAGCGGGCGCGTGAGGCGCTGCAGCTGGTGCGCCTCCCTGACATCGCCGCGCGCAAGCCGATCCAGCTGTCCGGCGGGCAGCGCCAGCGCGTCGCGCTGGCGCGCGCGCTCGTGAACCGGCCCCGCGTGCTGCTGCTCGACGAGCCGCTCGGCGCGCTCGACCTGAAACTGCGCCAGCAGATGCAGATCGAGCTGAAGAGCATCCAGCGCGAGCTGTCCGACGCGATCACCTTCGTCTATGTGACACACGATCAGGAGGAGGCGCTCACGATGAGCGACCGCATCGCCGTCTTCTCCACCGGCCGCATCGAGCAGGTCGGCACGCCGCGGGAGATCTACGAGCACCCGGCGAACGAGTTCGTCGCCGCGTTCGTCGGCATCTCCAACGTGCTGGAGCGCGACGGCGAGCGGGTCGTGGTGCGCCCCGAGAAGGTGCGCTTCGTGGACGCCGGCGAGCCCGGGGTCGTGCGCGAGGTCGTCTACCTGGGCTCGGTCACGCGCTACCTGGTCGAGCTCGACAGCGGGCAGACGGTCGTCGCGCTGCGTCAGAACAGCGGACTGGCCGACGACGGGCCGCGGCGCGGTGAGCGCGTGCAGCTGGCCTGGGGAACGCACCTGGAGGAGGTAGCGCCATGAGGAACGACAAGAGGAATCGGTTCATCGCGGGCGTGCTGACGCTCGCGCTGATGGGCCTCGCCGCCTGCGGCGGCGACGACAATGGCGGCACCACCAGCAGCTCCGCCAACCTGCCGACGTCCATCGGCAAGGGCGAGGGGCAGCTGAACGTGATCGCATGGGAGGGCTACACCCAGCCGGAGTGGGTCAAGCCGTTCGAGCAGCAGACCGGCTGCCAGGTCAACGCGAAGTACGGCGGCTCCTCCGACGAGATGGTGACGCTGATGCGCCAGGGCGGCGGGTCGCAGTACGACCTCGTATCGGCCTCGGGCGACGCGAGCCTGCGGCTGATCCGCGGCGGCGACGTGCAGCCGGTCAACGTCGACCTGATTCCGGGCTGGAAGGACTTCATCCCGCAATTGAAGTCCCCGCCGCACAACACGGTCGACGGCAAGCACTACGGCGTCTCGCTGCAGTGGGGGCCGAACACGCTGCTCTACAACACCGACGACGTGAAGCCCGCGCCGACGAGCTGGTCGGCCCTCTACGACGACGCGTACAAGGGTCGCGTCACCGTTCCCGACAATCCGATCCAGATCGCGGACGCCGCGCTGTATCTGTCGCAGACGCAACCGGATCTCGGCATCGAGGACCCCTACGAGCTGACCGAGGAGCAGTTGAACGCCGCAGTCGACCTCCTGAAGCAGCAGCGGCCGTTGATCAAGAAGTACTGGGCGCTCGCCTCCGACGAGATCGACCTGTTCAAGAACGGCGACGCGGTTATCGGCGCCTCGTGGCCCTACCAGACGATCACGCTCCAGGATGACGGCGCGCCGGTGAAGGATCTGATCCCTGAGGAGGGAGCGACCGGATGGGCCGACACCTGGATGCTGTCCTCCGGTGCCAAGCACCCGAATTGCGCGTATCAGTGGATGAAGTGGATCTCGACCCCGAAGGTCCAAGCCCAGCAGGCGATCTCGTACGGCGAGACGCCCGCGAACACGAAGGCCTGCCCGATCATGGATGAGCTGCAGGCGGGCGCGTGCGATAAGTACCACGCGAACGAGCCGGCGTCCTACTTCGACTCGATTCGCTTCTGGAAGACGCCGACGAAGGAGTGCTCCGACGGGAGCCAGGACTGCACCGACTACACGACCTGGCAGCAGAAGTGGACGGAGATGAAGGGGTGAGCGCAGTGGCGGGCGGATCGGCGCGTGTCCGGTCCGCCCGCCGGCGCGTCTCTGCCGGCCTCTTCCGTCGCACGTGGCTGCGCGCGACGCTGCTGCTGAGCGCACCGGGCGCGTGGTTCGTGCTGATCTACCTGGCGGCGCTCGCGATCCTGTTCGTCTCGGCGTTCTGGCGAGTCGATCCGTTCACCGGCGACGTCGTCCACGACTGGAACGTCGACAACTTCACGACGATCGCCCAGAGCGAGACCTACCGCACGATCGCGCTGCGCACGATCGGAATCGCCGCGGCCGTCACGGTGACGGATGCGCTGCTCGCGATCCCGTTCGCGTACTTCGCGGCCCGCTTGGCGCCGAAGCGGCTGCAGACGGCGCTGTTCGTGATCGTGCTCGTGCCGCTGTGGACGAGCTACCTCGTGCGCGTGTACGCGTGGCGGCTGATCCTCGCGAAGGAGGGGATCCTCAATTGGACGCTCGGGCAGCTGGGGCTTGGCTCGGTCGAGATCGCGTATTCGAACTGGGCGATGTGGATCGTCTTCAGCTACCTGTGGCTGCCGTTCATGATCCTGCCGGTGTGGGTGGCGTTCGAGCGCGTCCCGGCGTCGCTGCTCGAGGCCTCCGCGGACCTCGGCGCCCGCGGCTGGACGACGTTCCGCCGCGTGCTGCTCCCGCTCGTGCTGCCGGGCGTGGTGGCGGGCTCGATCTTCACGTTCTCGCTCACGCTCGGCGACTTCATCACCCCGACGCTGGTGGGCGGCGCGGGCTCGGACTTCATCGGCAACGTCGTCTACCGCTCGGTCGGGATCGCGAGCGACGTGCCGTTCGCGGCGGCGTTCGCGACGATCCCGCTGTTCGTGATGGGCGTCTACCTGCTGGTCGCGCGCCGGCTGGGCGCGTTCGAGGCGCTGTGATGGGCGGCGGACCTGGACGCATCTCGCGGGTGGCGCTCGCCGTGTGGGCAGCGCTGATCGTGCTGTTCCTGATGTTCCCGATCGCGCTGATCCTGCTGTACGCGTTCAACCCCTCGAACGTGCAGAGCTGGCCGCTGGACGGCCTCTCGACGAAGTGGTTCTCCTCCACCTGGCACAACGAGGAGATGCGCGACGCGCTGTGGCTGAGCGTGCGCGCGGCACTGATCTCGACCACGATCGCGATCGCGCTCGGGTCGATGATCGCGTTCGCCGTGCACCGCTTCCGCTTCTTCGGGCGCGAGGCGATCTCGTTCCTCGTCGTGCTGCCGCTGGCGCTCCCGGGGATCATCACCGGGATGGCGCTGAACTCGTTCTTCGCGTTCGGCGGGGTGGACTTCTCCCTGACGACGATCGTGATCGGCCATGCGACGTTCTGCATCGTGACCGTCTACAACAACCTGCTGGCACGGTTGCGCCGCACGCAGAGCTCGCTGGTGGAGGCCTCGATGGATCTCGGCGCCGACGGCTGGCAGACGTTCCGGTATGTGACGCTGCCGCTGGTCGGGACGGCGCTCGCGGCGGGCGGGCTGCTCGCGTTCGCGCTGTCGTTCGACGAGGTGATCGTGACGACGTTCACGGCCGGCGCGCAGAACACGTTGCCGCTGTGGATCTTCGGCAACATCCGCCTGGGGCAGGACCTGCCGCAGGTGAACGTGGTCGTGCTGTTCGTGATCGTGCTGACGATCGTGCCGGTGTGGTTCGCGCAGCGCCTCACGCGCGACACCGGCGTGCTGCGGCCGGCGGCGGGCGGCACGTCGCCTCGTGCGGCGGTCGCAGCGGAGCCAGCGCCGTAGAAATGCGCGCAGCCGGGTAGCATCCGTGCAATGGAGGGCTTCGGAGGCCTGTTCGGCGACCCTGACGAGCTCCAGCGGCGGATGGCCGAGCTGGCGGAGAACATGCAGGGCGCCCAGAAGCTGGCGTGGGCCGACAACGCGATCAAGCTCGCGGTCGACCTCACCGTGGCGGCGATCAACCGCGTGAACATCCAGGGCACGACCGAGGAGCAGGCGCACCAGATCCGGAGCGTCATGGCGGTCGTCTTCCCCGAGGCCGTGACGCTCGTGCGCGAGGCGCGCGAGGGGCTGCAGTAGCGGCCACTCGCGTCTGCGGCCAAAGGAGAAGGGCCGGGCCCGGTGGTCTTCGGCGCCCGACCCTTCAGAGGAGGAGATGGGTCATATGATCCGCCTCGCATGCGCCGCGGACCTTGGCCCGATGGCGAAGGTTCGCGCGCGAGCTCCTTCCACGCGGACGGCATCGCGACACCGCGCCCGGTCCCATAGAATCTCGGGAGTCGGACGCGTAGCTCAGTGGGAGAGCGCTCGCTTCACACGCGAGAGGTCGGTGGTTCGAAACCACCCGCGTCCATCGGAGCGGCGGGATGCCGCCTGTGCTGCGAGCGAGCTTGCGGCCCGAAGCGGCGGGTATCTGGAAAACGCATTCGGCTCCAAATCCGCGCGGGAAATGCCCGATTCTTGACAGTCTCCTTTTCAGTCTTTAGGCTGTAGCGGGGGGTGACAGATCTCAACGATCTGTCAATGCAGTCGCGCGCAGGCGGCCAGCATGAACGATATGCCGGTGCTCGCGAGGCGACCGATGCGGCCAATCGACAACGAAGGGGGACGGGGATGCACATCCACCGAAGGCTCCTGCTCGCTGCGCTCACGAGCGCCTTTCTGCTGGTGGCGCTGGCGAGCTCCGCCCTCGCCAGCAGATCGATTCAGGTCGAACCGTCGGGTGCGATAACCGTGACAGCGCCTGCCACGTTCATATCCAGTCCAGCTGGACAGAGATTGACGGCGCTAGTCACGCTCAGAGGCAACCTCGCAAGAGTCATAAGCAAGGCGACAGGCTCCCTAGCGGGCCAGATCACGGACTGCAGATCGACCCTAGGGGAAGCCGGACTGATAGTCATAAGAGTCGAGATCAGATGCGAACTACTCCTTCCCTGGCACATACGATACAGCTCGTTTGCGGGCAGTCTACCGAGACCGGTCTTGTATCTCCTGATCTTCCTAAACATCGGGTTCAGCGCCAGAGACCTAGCCGGAGGCGCATCGATCAACTGTCTAT
>JBAROU010000242.1:0-24570 GCA_049642385.1 Dehalococcoidia bacterium
CGGCAACGCAGATCGACGTGTGGCCCTCCGTCAGCCGCGCGATAAACTCCGCGCGCTTGAGGACAGGAATGCCGCGCTTACGTGCCTCGATCAGCTCCGGATTGTCTTCCTTCGCGGCGGAGGTCGTCACGACGAGCTGCGCGTCGCCCACGTTCTCGGCGCGCTGTCCTTCCAGCACCGTCACGCCCATCGCCGCGAGCGTGTCCGTCAGCGGCGAGAGCCGGAGGTCGGAGCCGGTCACCCGGTGGCCCCAGGCCGCCAGTATCCGCGCGATGCCCGACAGGTGCATCCCGCCTACGCCCACTAAGTGAACGCGCTCCGGGATGTCGCTCGGGCCCCGAGCCCTCATGCCGCACGCTCCTGCGCGGTCTCGCGCACTAGCCGCGCGATGCGCTGCGCCGCCTCGGGCTGCGCCAGCCCTCGCGCCGCGGCGCCCATCGCGCTCCGACGTTCGGTGTCCGAGAGCAACTCCCGCACTACGTCGCTCAGCCGCTCTAACTTATCGTTCTCCAGCACGATGGCCGCGCCCTGCTCTTCCAGGTAGCGGGCGTTCGGGCTCTGGTCCCAGCCTTCGTAGACGCCGGGCACCAGCACCGCGGGCAGCCCCGCCGCCGGCAACTCGCCCAGCACCGACGCCCCCGCTCGCATCACAGCCAGGTCCGCGGCGACCATGGCATCAGCCATCGAGTCCATGTAGCCAAACACGTGGTAGCGCTCACGCGTCGCTTCGGGCAGCGCCTCCCGGCGCGCTCTCAGCTCCGCCTCGTCCGAACGACCCGTCAGGTGCAGCACGTGGCCCAGCTCCAGCAGCCCTTCGAGCTGCTCGCCCACGGCCACGTTCAGCCTGTGGGCGCCCTGGCTCGCGCCGCTCACGAGCAGCACCCTCGCTCCTTCGGCCAGCCCGAGCTTCTGGCGCGCTTCGATTCTCTGCGCCGAGAAGAATGCCGCGCGCACCGGGTAGCCGGTGGCCGTCGCCTTGCCACGCGGCAGATGCTCAAACGACCGCTCCGCGGTTGTCGCGATGCGTGTCGCCAGCCGCGAGAGCAGGCGCACGGCCCACCCCGGCGTCACGTCGGGTAGGTAGACCAGCAGGGGGCGTCGTCGCAGCCGCGCCGCGATGCCGACGGGCACGCTCGCGTAGCCGCCCGTGGCGAACACCACGTCCGGCCGGAAGCGACCGACGAGACGCCATGCCTGCACCGTCCCGATCGCGAGATCGAACACGCTGCGCAGCGCGCGCAGCGGCGAACTCACCCGCAACGGCCCAGCCCGCACGGCTTCGAAAGCCAGGCCCGTTGGCTTCACGATTAGCTCGTCCATCCGGCCGCGCACACCCACGTAGAGCAGGTCCAGCGGACCGTTCGCTTCCCGACGAAGCGCTTCGCCCACCGCCAGAGCGGGGTAAACATGGCCACCTGTGCCACCGCCCGAGAGGATCACCCTCACCTCGCTCCTCGCCGCCCCGGCGCGCGGGACGGCCTTCGTTCGTTGTCATTTGCTTCGCCCACCGGCGGCCCGGTCGCCCGCCGCGAGATGCTAAGCAGGATGCCCACCGCGGCCAGCAGCGCAGCCAGCGCCGACCCGCCGTAGCTCAAAAACGGCATCGGGATGCCCGTCATCGGGATCGCCCGACTGATGCCGCCCACGTTGATCAGCGCCTGATACGCGATCCAACAGCAGATGCCCGTCGCCAGCAGAGACCCGAAGTCGTCCTCGGAGCGCAACACCACACGGAAGCCGCGATAGATCAGCGCGGCGAACAGCAGCAGCACCGCCATCGCCCCGATAAATCCCAGCTCTTCCCCCACCACGGCGAAGACACCGTCCGTGTGAGCGTTCGGAATGTAGAAGAACTTTTGCCGGCTCGCGCCCAGTCCGAGGCCTTGGATGCCTCCGCTGCCTAAGCCGATCAGGTTCTGGATCGTGTGGAAGCCGATGCCGCCCGGGTCATCCTCCGCGCTCGTGAACGCTGTTAGGCGTTGGGCGCGGTATCCCGCTGAGATCATCAGGAACATCGCTGCCACTGAGCCGATGCCGGCGAACGCCGTCAGGTGAGTCAATGAGGCACCCGCAATGAAGAAGAGCGTGACGGTGATCAGCACCACCACCACCGACGTCCCCATATCCGGTTCGAGCATGATAAGCCCCGCGACGATGCCCACCATCAGCACGAACGGCACGAAGCCGAGTGCGAAGCTATGCAGGTTCGTGCCCTTACCCGAAAGCCACGCCGAGACGTAGACGATAAGCGCTAGCTTCGCGAACTCGCTCGGCTGCACCGGTGGCAGAGGCCCGAGCGCGATCCAGCGCTGGGCGCCGCTTCGCTCGAGGCCGATACCCGGCACCAGCACCGCGACGAGCGCCACGATCGTCGCCAGCATCAGCAGCGGGCTGATCGCGCGCAGCCAGCGATAGTCGACGCGCATCAGCGCCAACATCAGCGTGACTCCGATCACGGCCCACATCGCCTGGCGCAGCGCGAAGTAGTTCGCGCTGTTGAAGGTAAGCAAGCCAACGGCGAAGCTGGAGCTGTAGACCATGATCAGCCCCAGCACCACCAGCCCCAGCACCAGGACTAGGATCAGATAATCGGGCTGGCCCTTCCCTACGGGCCGCGTTTCCGCGAGAGCGATGGCTCCTTCCCTCCCTCGGCGGCGAGTCCGCGCACGATGCGTCGGAAATCCTCTCCGCGCTCCTCAAAGTTGTTGTACGCGTCGTAGCTAGTACAGGCCGGCGACAGCAGCACGACATCGCCCGCCTGCGCCATTCGTCGCGCCGTCGCAGTCGCCTCGTCTAGCGTCTCCACGCGCTTGACCGGCGGCGATCCATCCGCCGCCAGCAGCGCTTTCTCCAGCATGGACCCCGCTTCGCCGAAGCAAACGACGCCGCGACAGCTGCTGGTCGCCTCGTCGGCGAGCCATTCGAGCGGTAGGTTCTTCTCGCGCCCGCCCACCAGGAGCACCACCGGCTCCTCGAACGAACGCAATCCCGCGACGGTGCGCTCCGGCGTCGTCGCGATGCTGTCGTTGTAGTACGTCACGCCGTCGATCGTGTCGACCGGCTCCAGGCGGTGCGCGACAGGCGTGAAGTGGCGAATGGCCTGCGCCGCCTCGTCCAGCGGCAGCCCCACCGCCCCTGCGATCGCGACCGCGGCGAGCACGTTCGGTACATTGTGGGCGCCGCGCAGCGTGATCTCGTTCAGCGCCAGCACCTTCGTTTCAACCGAACCCTTGCGCCAGACAATAGAGTCGTCCTGCACGTATGCCGCGTCACCGTTAGGCACGCGCCGTGCGCTGAACCAGACGATGCGCGCCGGCGTTTCCGTCGCGAATGAACTCGCCACCTCGTCGTCCAGATTCAGCAACGCGATGTCGTCCTTCGTCTGCGATTGGAGGATGCGCAGCTTGAGCGCCGTATACTCGTCCCACGAATACCGGTCCAGGTGGTTCGGCGTCACATTCAGCACGCACGCAACATGCGGGCTGCGTTCAACCATCTCGAGCTGGGTATGGCTCAATTCCAGCACGACCCACGTCTCCGGCGTCACCTCGTCCAGCAGGCCAAGCAGGCCGATGCCGATGTTCCCACCTACGACGTGCTTTCGTCCCGCCGCGGCGAACATCGCGCCCAGGAGCGCCGTCGTCGTTGTCTTGCCGCTGCTACCCGTGATGCCGATGACCCGCCCTGAGCACAGGTCAAGGAACAGCTTCGCCATCGAGCTGATCGGCACCCCCCGCTTGCGTGCCGCTACGATTGGCGCGAGCGTCAGTGGCACGCCCTGCGATACGAACAGCATCTCCGCGGCGACGACGTCCTCCGTGCGGTTCTCGCCGAGCGAGAATCGAACGGGCACGCCTTCCAGTTCGCGAATACGAGAGGCGAGCGCCTCAGGCGACTTGGAATCGGAGACAGTAACGCTTGCACCGTGGGACGCCAGGTAGCGTACCAAGTCGACTCCCTCGATACCGAGGCCGAGTACCGTCACACGCTTACCCACCAGGAACTCTCGATCAAGTGTCATAGCACTTTTACACTATTCAGTCAAGACCAACGCTATGCCCAGCAGGGCCCCCACGGCTCCCACGAGCCAAAATCTGAACACGACCTGGGTCTCCGCCCAGCCCAGCAGCTCGAAATGATGGTGGATCGGCGCCATCTTCAGCACCCGGCGTCCTAGCAGCCGGAACGAGCCGATCTGCGCCACATCCGACGCCCCCTCGACGACGAACACGATGCCCACAACCGGCAGCACCAGCCACCAGCCTGTCATCAGCGCCACCGTCGCCAGACCAACGCCCAACGGCAGCGCCCCCGTCTCGCCCATGAACAGCCGGGCCGGGTGCGCGTTGTGCCAAAGAAAGCCGAACAGCGCCCCCACCACCGTCAGGCAGAAGGTGGCCAGATACACCTGTCCCTGCGCGATCGCGATGATGGAATATGTAAAGAACGCGAGCGCCATCAGCCCGCCCAGCAACCCGTCAAGCCCGTCCGTGATCGCAGCCGCGCTCGTCGTGGTCGCGACGACGAGCAGCGCGATCGCGACGTACGCGACGGCCGCCAGCTCGTGCTCGCCATAGTGCGGCACCAGCGCCCGCCGTTCGTCCAGCGAGTAGTACAGAATCAGCCCCGTTACGATGCCGATCAGGCCTCCCGCGACGAACTTCGCGAACAGGCCGCCGCGCTCGTGCCCGCCGATCCGTTCGCGGCCTTGTAGCGTGAGCAGGTCATCCGCGAAGCCCAGCGCCGCTGCCGCGCCCATCGTGCCCAGCGGCAGCAGGATCGACAGCTTGCCGGCGAGGTTCGTCGGCACGGTGAACGCCAGGACCGTACCCAGGATCAACAGCCCTCCCATCGTCGGCGTTCCCGCCTTCGCATGGTGCGACTCCGGCCCGGCATCACTGATCGCCTTGCCCACGCCGAGGCGCTGGAGCATTGCGATCAGCGGCCCTCCGGCCAGCATCGCGACGGCAGAAGCCGCCGAACCGATCACCAGCGCCCGCACCATCGCTACTCCTTCAGCGCCTCAACGATGCGCTCGAACGCCATCGCTCGCGACGCTTTCACCAGCACCACGTCACCCGAATCGAGGCCGCCGGCGACCGCTTCTGTCGCGGCTTCCGTCGTTGGCCAGTGCTGCGCGTGTCGATGGCCAGCGGCGTGCGCCGCCTCCCGAATCAGGTGGCCCAGCTCGCCGACGGTGTGGATCACGTCCGCGGTCTCCGCGGCGCGCCCGCCCACCTCCAGGTGAGCTTCGCGCTCGACTGGGCCCAGCTCTTTCATGTCGCCCAGCACCGCAATGTGGCGCCGCGCCGGGACTTCCTTGAGCAACCCGAGCGCCGCCTCCATCGAAGCCGGACTCGCGTTGTATGTGTCATCCAGAATCGTGCAGCCACCGCGGCCGCGCAGCACGCGGATGCGTGATGGGACTCGCGCCCCTTCGAGCGCGGCCGCCGTTTCCCGCAGCGACATGCCGTCAGCGCTGGCGACCGCTGCCGCCGCCAGAGCGTTCGAGACGCTATGCGCGCCCAGCTCGCTCACGTGCACCGGCGTGCTTTCGCCCTGCCAGTACAGCCGGAACGAGACGCCGTCCAGCCCTCGGCTTTCGATCTCGGTAGCTCGAACGTCCGCATCTGGCGATGTGCCATAGAGCACCACGCGCGCCCTCGTGCGGCCTGCCATCGGTCGCACAAGTGGATCGTCCGCGTTCAGCACGGCGACGCCGTCCGCGCCGAGGCTCTCCACCAGCTCCGCCTTCGCGTCGGCTATCGCCTCGATCGTGCCCAGCGTCTCCATGTGAGTCACGCCCACGTTCGTCACCACGCCGACGTCGGGCCGCGCGATCTCGCACAGCGTGCGGATCTCGCCCGGGGCGCGCATCGCCATCTCGAGCGCCGCGCGCCGGTGGCGATGCGTCAGTTCCAGTAACGTCAGCGGCAGCCCGATCTCCGTGTTGTAGTTCGCCTCGCTCTTGAGCACCGGGTAGTGAGTGCCCAGCACCGCCGCTATCAGCTCCTTTGTCGATGTCTTGCCAACGCTGCCCGTCACGCCGATCACCTTCGCTCGCCTGTGCTCCCGACGCGCCGTCGCGAGGCGCTGCAGCGCTACCAGTGTGTCGGGCACGACGAACGCCGCGACATCGGCTGCCAACCGCTCGGGCAGCTCGTGCACCAGCACGCCACGAGCGCCGCCTTCGACCGCAACGCCGACGAACTCCTGCCCGTCTCGCTGCGCCCCGCGCAGAGCGACGAACAGGTCGCCGCGACCCACGGTGCGCGAGTCGATCGCCGGACGGCGGAAGCGCTGCGCGCGACCGGGCTGGCACTCGAGCAGCAACGGGCCCAGGCTCTCGACAATCTCCGCAGCTTCGATCATGACGGCGCTCAGGGCGTCTGCTCCCCCTTCACCAGTGCCACTGCGTCCGGCGGCACACCGAGGTACGCCAGGATCTTGGGCGCGATCTCGCCGAAGATCGGCGCGGCGACGACGCTGCCCAGGCGGGCGTCCTTCGGTTCGTCGATCTTGACCAGCATGATGAATCGAGGGTTGTCCAGCGGGGCAAAGCCGATGAAGGAAGCGATGGTGCCCGACTTATCGACGAAGGTACTCGTGCCGGTCTTCCCCCCGATGTGGTAGCCAGGCACATGCGCCGGATGATCGTAGCCAAGCCCCTCGACGACGGCGTTCATCATCTGGGTGAGCGTGTGGGCCGTCTCCTGGGACACCGCGCGCCGCACCGGCACCGGCTCGAACTCACGCCGTCCTTCGGGGCCAGCCACCTCCTTTACGATATAGGGTCGCATGAGCACGCCATCGTTGACAAGCGCGGCGGCCGCCGTGATCATCTGGAGCGGTGTCGCGGCGATACCCTGTCCGAAGCTGTTCGTCGCCAGGTCGCAGCGACACCAGCCCTCATCCTGATACGACCGCACGAGCCCGCCCGTCTCGCCGCCCAGCCCGATGTGTGTCGGTTCGCCAAAGCCGAAGCTCTGAACGTACTGATAGAACCGCTGTTCGCCTAGCAGGCTCGCTAGCCAGACAGCGCCCGTATTCAAGCTGTACTGCAAAATCTGCGTCGCCGAGGTCGTGCCGTGAGAACTCAGGTCCCAGTTACGAATCGTCACGCCGCCCATCTCTGCCGAACCGTCGTCGTAGTACGTCGAGTTCGGCGTCACCAGACCAGAATCGATTGCGGCCGACATCGTCACCAGCTTCATCAACGAGCCCGGCTCATAGACGTCCGTCACCGCGCGATTACGATAAAGCTCTGCTTGCTTCGGATCGTTCAAGTCCAGCTTGTTCACCTTGAAGCTCGGCCGGCTCGCCATCGCCAGTATCTCACCAGTCCTCGGGTCCATCACGATCACAGTGCCGCCGCTCGCCTTGTGCTGCTTGACCGAGTTTGCGAGCGCATCCTCAGCGAGCTTCTGGATGTAGCGATCGATCGTGAGCTGCAGGTCGCCGCCCTCCGTCGGCTTCTCGATCAATCGCCGGCCGAAGGGGATCGGGTTCCCTAGCCCATCGCGCTCGAAGTACACGGTCCCCGGCACGCCGCCCAGTTCCTTATCGAAGTCGGCCTCAACGCCAGCGAGGCCTTGTTGGTCACGTCCGATGAACCCCAGTAGCAAGGACGCCAGGTCGCCTTCCGGATATGAGCGGCCACTGCGCTCTACTGGTCGCACGCCCACCACGGGTTCTTCGAGCAGCTTCAGGCCGACCGACGCGCTCGCCGAAGCCGCCGCCAGGTAATCGCCCTGCTCCTGCGCTCGCGTTGCCGCGATCAGCTCACCGGCATCACGCTTCAACAGCGGAGCGACTTCCGCGGCGCCGCTGAGCGCCACCGCGTCGTTTTCCCAGCTCCGCGGGTCGATGTAGATGTCGAACGCTTCGATCGTCGTCGCGAGCGGATAGCCGTTGCGATCGAGGATCGCGCCGCGTGGTGCGCGGATCGTCGCCTGGTGCTCATGCTCCGCGTTCGCTTGCGCTGCGTAAGAATCGTGGTTCAGTATCTGCACCTGCACCAGGCGCACCACGATGCCGCCCGTGCCCACAGCCAGGGCCAGAAACAGAAGGAGCAAGCGCCAGCTCAGGCGAGGACTTCGCCGTGCCATCCTTCATCCCCTACCGGCCACCTCGAAGGGCAGTCCGGTTAATCTGACGTTAGTTGAACGGGAGGAGATCGAGCAGGTTCTGCCACCAGGAGTCGTCTGACTCGGCCACCTCGGGTTCAGCGTCGGGTGCGAATCGGCTTGGCAGACCCACCTCTGCGGCCGGCAACGGCACGTTCACGGACACGGACCGCTGGTCCACAGGAGGCACGAGCCCCAGTCGCCCCGTTGCCTCGCGTTCAATACGGGGCAGCGACGAGAGCCCGCCAATCTCCGATTCGAGCCGGCCTACGCGCGTCTCCGCCTCCAGTTTCTGCTGGCCGAGCTCCTGGATCGCGAAGTTACTCGTTGTCGCGTTCGACGTCTGGACGAGCTGCACCAGCGCGACGAGCACGATGATCGCTCCGATAACGAGCAGCACGGGCGCGAGTTTGACCGGCGTTTCCGCGCTGCGCTGGGCGCGGCCAAACGTGCGCCATCCAAAGGATCGCCACCCCAGAGATCGCCAGCCAAGAGATCGATTCAGAAGCGCCATGGCGCCTCGCTAGACCGCCGCCGCGGGCAGCCGTTCTGCGACGCGCAGCCGGGCGCTGCGACTGCGCGGGTTCGCCTCCACCTCTTCGACAGAGGGGCGCACCGCGCCGCGGCTCACCGAGCGCAGACCTGCCATGTGATCGCAGGTGCACACGGGCTGCCGGGGCGGGCAGATGCAATCGCGCGATTCGCGCCGAAAGAACTCCTTGACCAGCCTGTCCTCCAGCGAGTGATAGCTGAGGACCACCAGCCGGCCAAGGTCACCAAGGAGGCCGTAGGCCTGTTGGAGCGCAGTTTCCAGGCTGAGGAGTTCCTGGTTCACAGCGATCCGGAGGGCCTGAAACGTCCTGGTGGCGGGGTGGGTTTGGCGTCGAGCCCTCCCGCCTACGGCCTCCTCGACGACCTTGGCAAGTTCAGTCGTCGTTCGTATCGGTCGTCGTTGCACGATGCGCCGCGCAATCTGACGCGCCTTCGGCTCTTCGCCGAAGCGATAGATTACATCAGCGATGTCTTCTTGTGAGTACTCGTTCACGATCTCATCCGCCGTCAGCTCCTGCTGCGGCCCGAAGCGCATATCCAGCGGTCCCTCGCGCTGAAAGCTGAAACCTCGCTCACCGTCCTCGATCTGCAGTGAGGACATCCCGAGGTCGAAGAGCACGCCGTGCACCGGCGCGAAGCCGAGCTCGCTGCAGATACGCTCGATCTCGTCGTAGTTGCCCTCGACAAGTCGTACGTCGTCGCCAAACGATTCGAGACGCCCGTGCGCCGCGTCCAGCGCCTTCGGGTCGCGATCGATGCCGACGAGCGTGCCTCCGGGCGACGCGGCGTCCATAATCGCCGATGCGTGGCCGCCCGCGCCCACCGTGCAATCAACGTAACGACCGCCAGGCCGAACGTTCAGCCCGGCCAGCACCTGGCGCACCATCACCGGCACATGGTTCTTCATCATCGCCACGAAGCTCACGATCCGTCCTCGTCCGCAGCGGCCACGGCGGTCATCCGCTGCTGGAAGCGATCCGGGTGCCAGATTTCCAGCCATTCGCCCGCGCCCGACACGAGCGCGCTCGCATCCAGGCCGGCATACGTTCGAAGCGGTTGCGGGATCAGGATACGACCCTGCCTGTCCAGCTCGACCGAGAAGCAGTTCGCGAAGAACGACTGCCGCATCTCGCGACCCTTGCGCTCCGTCGCCAGCTCGCGGGTGTACAGTTCCGCTTGCTGCTCGAAGCTTTCCGGTGTAAAAAGACGAAGACATGGATCTGGCCCCTGGTTCAGGACGGCCCCCTTCAGGAACGCGTCCCGGTAGCGGGGTGGCAGCGGCACTCGCCCCCGCTCGTCCATGGCGTAGTCGTAGCGACCGAGAAAGTACTCCAATGAGAGGTTCTCCTGTCATCCCACGAGGCCATGGAAAGCGAGCTATGGTGCCACACCCTCCCCATTAGTTCCCACAAACACCCATAGTTTAGCACTCCTTTCCCACTTGTCAAGCCCCTACCCAATGTTTTTCTTCCGAAGCTCCCCGAATCACCGTGGTATTATGAGCCCGCGATGACCATTCGCGCTGGCGTCCTCACCATCAGCGACAAGGCCTCTCGCGGCGAGCGCGTCGACACCAGCGGCGCCGCCATCGCCGAGCTGCTCACCACCATCGACGCCACGGTTCAGCGCTCTGAGGTGGTTCCCGACGAGCGCGACCAGATCGGCGCCACACTCCGCTCCTGGGCCGACTCGGACGAGCTCGACGTCATCGTCACCACTGGCGGCACTGGCCTCGGCCCGCGCGACGTCACGCCCGAAGCCACCGCTGAGGTCATCGAACGTCCGGTGCCCGGCCTGGGGGAGCTGATGCGCGCGGCCGGCATCAAGCACACCCCCATGGCCGCCCTCTCCCGCGGCGTCGCCGGCGTGCGCGGTCGCTGCTTGATCGTGAACCTGCCCGGCAGCGAGAAGGGCGTCCGCCAGAACCTGAGCGCCGTGATCGACCTCCTCCCCCACGCCGTCGAGCTCATCCGCGGCCGCGTCGGCGACCACGCCGCGCCCTCCACCCGAAGCTAGTCGATGCGCCCGGACGGGCGGCCGTCTGGCCGCATCGACATCATCACGCTCTTCCCGGAGATGTTCCGCGGCCCCTTCGACGTGAGCATCATCGCCCGCGCCGTGGAGCAGGGCACGGTCGATATCGCAATCCACAACCTGCGCGACTGGGGCGAAGGCCGCCACAACGTCGTCGACGACGAGCCGTACGGCGGCGGCGCCGGCATGGTGCTCAAGGCAGAGCCCGTCTTTCAGGCGGTCGAGGCGGTGCGTCCGCTTGCGGAGGAGCCCGGCCGCGTCGTGCTCCTCACCCCCCAGGGCCGGCTCCTCACCCAGGCCGTCGTCAACGAGCTCGCGCGGCTGCCCCGCCTGATCCTCATCTCGGGGCACTACGAGGGCGTCGATGAGCGCATCCGCGAGCACCTCGCCGACGACGAGGTGAGCATCGGCGACTACGTCCTCTCCGGCGGCGAGCTGCCGGCGATGGTCCTCGTCGACGCCATCGTGCGACGCCTGCCTGGCGCGCTCGGCAGCGAAGCATCGCTCGACGAGGAGTCGCACGCGGAAGGCCTGCTCGAGTATCCGCACTACACCCGCCCGGCCGACTTCCGCGGCCAGCCCGTGCCCGATGTCCTCCTCTCCGGCCACCACGAAGAGATCCGCCGATGGCGTCGGAAGCAGAGCCTCCTGCGCACCGCCCGCCGCCGCGCGGACCTGCTCGCGCAAGCCTGCCTCACGGACGACGAACGCCACTGGCTGGAAGAAGAGCTAGAAACGAACCTTAGCGACTAGCGCTTCTTGCCCCCACCACTCCTGCCCGATAAGCTGAATGTCGCCATGGAACTCAGCGCCTCAATCCTCGATCTCAAGGTGAATGAGAACATCGCCGACTTCTCGCCCGGCGACACGGTGCGCGTCCACGCCAAGGTCGTCGAGGGCGAACGCGAGCGCATCCAGGTTTTCGAGGGCGTCGTCATCCGCCGGCGCAACGCAGGCTCCAGCTCCAACTTCACCGTCCGGCGTGTCGCTCACGGCACCGGCGTCGAGCGCACCTTCCCCATCTACTCGCCGCGCGTCGACAAGGTGGAGGTCACCCGTCGTGGCAAAGTGCGACGCGCCAAGCTCTACTACCTTCGAGGCCTCACCGGCCGCGCCGCCCGCATCAAAGAAGCCGCCCGCCAGCGCTAACCCGCCCTACCCAGACCAACCAAACTCAGAGCTATCCCTCGACCGCTTCGCCAGCCGCGGCCGACTGCCGTCGGTTTTCCGCGATGCGCCGGAGAGCCATTGGGCTTGAGGGGTGGTCGGTGTTCCGCCTGGGCCGGCGCGCCCCCTGGGTGCATCGCGTCCGCTCCTTGACACACCGCTCTCTTTTCAGGCACGATCCCGTCGGTAGGTGGGTGCTTACCACAACCCAGCCGTACTACTTCTGCCGGATCGCCGTGCAGGGTTTTCGACATACAGGGAAGGAGACGCATCGTGGGAGAACAGGATCTTATCAAGCTCGCCAAGGAAGCAGTAGAAGCGTTCAACAAGGCGGATTGGGATCGAAGCACGGCGCTGCTTGGAGGCGGCCTTTACAACGAAGTGGGTACGGGACGCCAGCTCCGGGGCGCAGCTGAGATCCTTCCTGCCCTCCAGGGCTGGAGAAAAGCGATGCCGGACGTCACCGGCACTGTTACCAACGCCTTCGCAAGCGGCAACAAAGCCGTGCTTGAGGTGACGTGGGAGGGAACACAGACGGGGCCCATGGACGGCCCGAGCGGCACGCTTCCTCCTTCGGGTAAGCGCCAGACCACGCCCGCCGCCTGGGTATTCGAGTTCGAGGGCGACAAGATCAAGGAGAGCCGTCAGTACTTCGACATGATGTCCTTCATGCAACAGCTCGGGGCCATGCCACAGCCGTAGCGCGCTCCCAATCCTTGCCAAGGCAGTCGCTCACGGCACCGGCGTCGAGCCCACGTTCCCCCCTACTCGCTCCGCGTGGAAAAGGTGGAGGTCCCACGTCGCGGCAAAGTCCGACGCGCCAAGCTCTACGCCGGAGAGCCATTGGGCTTGAGGCGTGGTCGGCATCCCACCTGGGCCAGCGCCTCTTTCTACGTCGTACGAACCCCCTTGGACCTCACATCGCCGGACCGGCACCCAGCGTCGTACAATCGCACTTTGAGATTAGCGACTAGGGCGGTGCCTCCGAGGCATAGAGATGTCACTGCCCGGTCAAGTTCAACTCGTGAGCTTGGCTACCGCGGCCCAGATCGTTGACCGCCGTCTCTACAGCGAGCTCGCCGTTGAGGCGAAAGGTCAATGTTGCGCCTTCTGCGCAGTCTGAGATGGCCTCGGGTCCAGCGACGATCAAGGTGTAGAATCGTTCGACTTCGTCGCCGTGGCGAAGGGACGTAAGGCCACAACGAACATCACCGACATAGGCCTCAACCACCGTCCCGCTCGGCAGCGGACGCCCTTCACGGTCAAATAGATGTCCCTTGAACTCCGTGACTGGCTCACTCGCCCCCTCCGGTGATCCGGAAGAGAAAGTCGCATCGAATGTCACCGTAGCGCCGCTGCCCGGCCACGGCAGCGTTTGGCTACTCGAAAAGTACGCGCCGTTCACAAACGTCCAGAGCAGGAGCTCGGCCCCAGGGACGCCGCATCCTCGCACCTCTGTATTGGAATCTACCAGGATCTCATAGCGGCCTTGAACGACCGCGGGGATTGTATGCTGGCAAGCCGCCGCCAAGCCATCGTGCAGGACACGAACGCCGAGAAATTCAGCGTTAAGGGGTGTACCGTCCAGTGTCAAGTTGCCACGCAACGTCACGCGTTCGTCCGCCCCTGGCGCACTGGTCGGTTCGGTGGCCAGCGGGACATTCGTCGCCGTCTTCGTGCTGCCGCCCTGCTCGCCACCACACGATGCTGCAGCAAGGATGGCCAGAGTAATGCTTAGCGCTCCCACGGAGATCAAGAACCGGGCCCTGGAGCGAGACATCGAACAGCTCCTTTCACTAATGACTGGTGTCGATTACCGTCCGCCTCTATTACACTGGCGCTCGCGGTCAGGTTCCCCTGGATCAGCATCAAACGGCGCTGAACAGCGGTTCCCGCCGAGTACACTAGCCAAGCTGCCCTCAGGGTTCCGGAGCATGGGAACCAAGCCAGCTTGACGGGTGTATAAGCCCTGAGTGTCGCCTAGCCCTGCGGAGGAGACCGCACTGGACGCAGACGTCATCCTGCAAGCTCAGCAGGGCGACCCGGATGCATTTGCCGAGCTCGTGCGCGTGTACGAGGAAACGGCGTTCCGGGTTGCATATCTGATCGTACGCAACGAGGCGGACGCGCGAGATGCTGCGCAGGAAGCGTTTGTGCGCGCACATGGTGCGCTGAAGCGCTTCGACGTACGCAAGCCGTTCCGGCCCTGGTTCCTGCGTATCGTCACGAACGTCGCGCTGAACCGCGCACGAGCGAATCGAAGAAGGCAAGTCGTGAGCGAGCGGTACGAGCAAACGCTGGTCACCATGGCCTCGGCGCCGTCCGTAGAAGAGCAGCTGGAGGCGGCCGAGCAGGCACGGCGCGTCTGGCAGGCCGTGGGGGAGCTAGACCCGCAAGACCAAACGGTGCTGTACCTTCGCTACTTCCTCGATGCGTCTGAGCGCGAAACGGCGCAGGCGATCGGCCGGGCCCCTGGGACGGTGAAGTCGCGCCTCCATCGCGTATTACGACGTCTGCGAAAAGTTATTGATACTCAGTACCCGGACCTCCTCTGGCAGGTCGCTGCGAGCGAACAGAAAGAGACACGTCCATGAAGCAAGAACGAGATCGAGAGCTAGTTCAGATGGAGACGCTGCTGCAGCGGGCAGCGGACAGCTTTCCATTCCCCGCCACGCCTGACCTGAGGGTAGCGGTGCGAGCCGAGCTAGAACGGCGGAGTCATGCTGCTGACCGCTGGCGAGGCGGGTGGAGACGGCCAGCGTTGGGCCTGGCGACCGGCGTCGCCGTTGTCGTCGTAGGGCTGCTCGCTGCCATCGCGATTCCCCGATCACGCTCCGCCATCGCCGAGTTCTTGCATCTGAACCATGTAGTGATCAAGCAAGAACAGAGTGGTTCGCCGACGCCGCCGGTGCTCGCTCCGAGCAACTTCGCCCGCCCGAGCAACCTCGAGGAGGCGAGTGGGATCGTCGACTTCCCGCTGCGCCTTCCCACCAACAATGGCAAGGCGCTGCGGCCGGATGCCGTGTACCTGCAGGCCGAAGAATTCAACGCAACGATCGTGATCCTCGCCTATGGCAACGCCGGCTACGACATTTTCGAGACGCGTGACGCGTATATCGAGAAGCTAGTGCGCGGCCCAGCGCCCGTAGAGCAGATCACGTTCTCGGGGCATGACGCTTACTGGGTCAAACGGGGAGGGCACATTGTCCAGTCCCTAGACGCGTTGGGCCGCCTGGTGATAGAGACTCGAAGGACCGTCGAACGGGCAACGCTGATCTGGGAGCAGAACGGAGTGACATATCGAATCGAGAGTTCGCTGTCTGAGGGAGAGACAGTCGCGGTGGCGGAATCGCTGCGATAGAAGAGACAAAATGACTCCAGCTGGAAGCTGCCGAATGCGAGCAGCGCTGGCGGCGCACACGGCACTGCTGCGGCCTGATGGACGCTTAGCCCCCACGCTTTCAAAGCCACTTCATGCCCTCGCGGCTACAACTGGGCGACTTCATCACACTGGTCTAAGAGCGATTCATCGCCGACCTTGCCCGGGCGGAGTTGGCACCCAGGCGGGGCGTTTGACGAGGAAGGCAGCGGCACAGGCGGCGTCCAAACGTCCTAGCACGCACCTCCTTAAGGACAACATTACACAACCTCTACTAGACCCATTCTCCCCGCGCCTGCTACGCTGTAATCCGCATTCAAACGTATTCAGGAGAACCGCGTGGCTGTCCTGCCCATTCGTATGGCCGGTGACCCCGTCTTGCGCCAGAAGGCCAAGAAGGTCCGCACGATCGACGCCTCGATCCAGCAGCTCATCGACGACATGATCGAGACCATGCGCGACGCCCCTGGAGTCGGCCTCGCCGCCAACCAGGTCGGCGTGCTACTGCGCGTCATTGTCATCGAAGTGCCCGTCGAAAGCGACGAGGAGGAATCGGATGGCGACGAGCGGCATCCTGAGCCTGTCGAAAAGCGCCACACCGAGGTCTACACGCTCGTCAACCCGCAATTCGTCAAGCGCTCCGGCGAGCGCCGCCTGGACGAAGGCTGCCTCTCCGTCCCAGGCTACAAGGCTCTCGTGCCGCGCTCGCTGAGCGTGACGGTCAAGGGCCTCGACCGCGACGGCAAAGAGGTCCGGATCAAGGCCGAAGATAACCTCCTCGCCGAAGCTCTCGAGCACGAAATCGACCACATCAACGGCGTCCTTTACCTCGACCACCTCGAAAACATGGACGAGCTGATCCCGCTGGACGGCGATAGTCACGACTCCGACGGCGAAGAGGAGCCGAACGACGCTCCTTCGCCCGTGAGTCGGAGTGCGGGGTGACGCCCTGCCGAGGGCGCAGCGCATGACTCGCACCGTCTCACTGCCGGACGAAGCGCGAACGCTGCTCACCGCCGCGCGCGACTTGCTCGACGTGGGCTACGTCGTCGGCGGCTCGCTGCGCGACGCCCTGCTCGGTCGCCCGGTGGCCGATCTCGACCTCGCCGTGCCGGACGCGCCCGAAGTCGCCCGCGCGATCGCCGACCGCCTTAACGGACATTACGTCCTGCTTGACGCTGAGCGCGGCACCGCCCGCGTCGTGCTCGACGAAGGCGCCGTGCGCACCATCGACGTTGCCACGCTGCGCGGTGACATCGAGAGTGACCTCGCGCAGCGCGACTTCACCATCGACGCGCTCGCTGCGCCCATCGCGCCGCTCGCCGCAGACGAACCCGTGACGCCCACCGACCCCCACGGCGGCCTGCGCGACCTCGAGCGGGGCGTTATCCGCCTCGTCTCTGAGCAGGCGCTCGTGGACGACCCGCTGCGCCTGCTGCGCGCCGTGCGCCTCGCCGTTCAGCTAGATTTCACGATCGCGCCGGAGACCGCCGCTGCGCTGCGCCGCCACGCCGGTCGCATCGGCGAGGCGGCGGCGGAGCGCCAGCGCGACGAGCTCCTGCGCTGCTTCGCCACGCCGCGCGCCGCCCGCGCCCTGCGCCTGATGGACGACGCCGGCCTGCTCGAGCGCGTGTTCCCGGAAGTGACTGCCGGCCGCGGCGTCGAGCAACCAAAGGAACATCACCACTGGGACGTGTTCGACCACGCAATCGAGACCGTCGCCGCGCTCGACATGATGCTCTCTGGCAAAGCGCCTTCCGGCGAACGCGACGCCGCCTTTTGGGCCGCGCTCTGGCGCACACTGGACTTCCTGCCGGACCTACGACAACACTTCGCCGAAGAGGTGAGCGAAGGCCGCTCACGCGTCACGCTCCTCAAGCTCGCCGGCCTCCTCCACGACGTCGCGAAGCCGGAGACACGCGCCCCGGACGAGACTGGCCGCATCCGCTTTTTCGGCCACGCCGAACGCGGCGCTGAGATCGCCGCCACGGTCCTGCGCGGCCTGCGCTTCAGCCGCCGCGAGACGGAGCTCGTTGCCAGAATGGTCGAGGAGCACCTGCGCCCCACCCAGCTCAGCAATGAAGGCCCGCCCAGCCGGCGCGCCCTCTTCCGTTACTTCCGTGACACCGCCGACGCCGCCGAAAGCATCCTCTTCCTAAGCCTCGCCGACGCGCTCGCTGCGCGCGGGCCCAGCCTCGGCCTCGAGCAGTGGCAGGGCCACGTCGCCTACATCGCCCACGTCCTCGCGCGGCGCGACGAAGAGGCGGCCATCGCCCGCCCGGAGCGCTTGCTCAGCGGCAACGACGTCATCGCTGCCCTCGCGATCGAGCCCGGCCCCGAAGTAGGGCTGCTGCTGGCCGCGCTCGAGGAGGCGCACGCGGCGGGAGACGTGTCAAGCCAGAACGAGGCCCTTGACTTCATCCGGCGGCTGCACGACGACGCCGGAAGAGCTACCCTCGCGGTAGGAGGCCACTCGTGAACGGAGCCGAAATCTCCTTTCTCGTTATTATTGGCGTGCTTGTCGCGTTCTACCTTATGATTATCCGGCCCGGCCAACAGGAGCAAAAGCGGCAGCAGCAGACCATCCGCGACCTCAAGGTCGGCGACGAAGTGATCACCACGGCCGGCTTCTTCGCCCGTGTGAAGGAGATTCACACACCCGAAGAAGGCCCGGTCGAACTGCTACTCGAGCTGGAAAAGGGCGTTCAACTGCGCGCGCTAACGAGCGCCATCACGCGCCTCGTCTCGAAGGCAGAAGAGCCCGCAGAACAGCGGGAACAGACGGAGGAAATCTAACCGATGCTCTCGCGCTGGTGGAACCGCATCCTCCTATCGCTCATCATCCTGCTCACCGTTTTCAGCATCATCACGGTCTGGCCCGGCAACCCGAATCGCTATCTCCCCAACGCCATCCCGTGGCCCGAGGGCACCGGATGGCCACTGACGATCAAGGGTAAGGAAATCCCGCTCAAGCTCCCCAGGATCGAAGGTGGAACCTTTGGTTTGGGAAGCGTCATTCGCAAGGAGATGTCGCTCGGCCTCGACCTGCGCGGCGGCACGCGCCTCATCCTCCAGCCCGCTGAGGGTACGGACGTCGCAGACCTCAGGAGCGCGCTAGAAGGCGCACGCAAGGTCATTGAGCTCCGCGTCAACGCGTTCGGCGTCGCCGAGTCTGAAGTGAACATCCTGGGGAACGACCAGCTCAGTGTCCAGCTCCCCGGCATCGACCCGCAGGAAGCGAAAGACAAGATTGGCCGCACAGCGCTCCTTCAGTTCTGTGAGCCCGTCACCAATGAGGCCGGCAACGTGCTTGTCGCCCGTCAGGGTACGGTCAAGTACAAGCCACAGTCCTGCGACCCGGTGCGCAATGATAACGGCGATGTCGTCGTCGAAACCGCCGGCGCTGGCGCCCCGCAACCTAGCTTCGAGCCCTGGCCAGCGGCCGACTACACGAACGACCAGATCGTCTGGCAGCCCGCCGTCGCCGACCTCGACGGCGACGGCACGAACGACGCCACGCTCGACGGTCAGTACCTTAAGCCCGACACCTTCGTCGACGCCGCCGTGACCGCGTCGAATCCACTCGGCAATCCAACGCTGATCTTTTCCCTCCGCGGCGACGGTGGCAAGGTCGCCGAACAGATCACCAGCCGCCTCTCCCGTCGCCAGTACCCACTCGCCCCGTTCCTCGACGGCGAACCCATCCGCGGCGAAGATAACCGGATCATCGCTCCAGCCGTACAATCGACCATCAGCAGCCAGGGCACGATCACGGGCCTCACCATTGGCGACGCCAAAGAGCTGAGCACCCTCCTCAACACCGGCGCCTTTCCCGTTCCCCTCGAAGTCGTGCTCGAGCAAAGCGTCGACTCAACCCTTGGGGAAACGACGGTGCGTGACAGCGTCATCGCCGGTGAGGTCGCGTTGCTGCTCATCATGTTCTTCATGATCGCGTACTACCGTCTGCCCGGCCTGATGGCCAGCCTGGCGCTTATCTGTTACACCAGCTTCGTGCTGGCCATCTTCAAGCTTTGGCCCATCACGCTCACGCTCGCCGGGGTTGCCGCGTTCATTCTCTCCGTCGGTATGGCTGTCGATGCAAACATCCTGATCTTCGAGCGGATGAAGGAGGAGCTACGCATCGGACGCAACCTCATCACTGCCCTCGAAGATGGGTTCAACCGCGCCTGGTCATCGATCCGTGACAGCAACATCTCCACGCTCATCACGTGTGTCATCCTCTACTGGTTCGGCAACCAGTTTGATGAGAGCTCCATCAAGGGCTTCGCCATCACGCTCGGTATCGGTGTCCTCGTCAGCCTTTTCTCAGCCATCACCGTCACGCGTACCTTCATGCGCGTCATCATCGGCAACCGGGCCATCGCCCGGCGACTTTCGCTCTTCGCCGCCGATCTGCCCGAACACGTTCGTCGCGATGCGCGGGGCCTACCCGCCGTCGCTGGCGGTGCGAACGGCGAGTCGAAGGAGATGCGGTAATGCAACAGCAGCCACGACCGCCCCTGGATATCGTCGGTGCGCGAGGATGGTTCTACCTCTTCTCGGTCCTCCTCCTGCTGCCCGGCGTCATCTCCCTGCTCATCCCGCCCAGCCTGAAGCCTGGCATCGACTTCACCGGCGGCACTGAGTTCAACGTGCGCTTCCAGAAGCCGGTCGAAAAAGACCAGCTCTCTGCCGCGTTCGACAAGCTTGCCCACCCTGAAGCGCGCGTTCAGGGCACCGGTGACAACGAATTCATCGTGCGGACGAAGGAGCTCACGGGCGGAGGCGCGCAGGCGTTAGGTCCACGCCCACCCTCGGAGGAGACCACAATTCGCGAAGGCCTGATCGACCAATTCGGCCCGCTCGTCGACCTCCAGGACAACGTGACCAACCGCTTCATTCAAACGTCGCAGATCTCCGCCACCATCTCGCACGAGATCGCGCGCAACGCCGCATTCGCCCTGCTCGCCGCATCAGGTGCGATCTTCATCTACCTCTGGTGGTCGTTCCGCGCCGTACCACAGGCGCACCGGTTCGGCACCGCCGCAGTCTTCGCCCTGCTCCACGACGCCATGCTCGTCGTCGGCGCCTTCTCTATCCTGGGCAAGCTCATCGACGCCGAAATCGACATCTTCTTCATTACCGCCCTCCTCACCGTGATCGGCTTCTCCGTCCACGACTCCATCGTCGTCTTTGACCGCATCCGTGAGAACGCCGTGCGTGAGCCGCGGATGGCCTTCGCCGAGGTGGTTAACATCAGCCTGCTTCAAACGCTGGGCCGCTCGTTCAACACCTCGCTCACGCTCATCTTTGCCATTGTCGCCCTCATGCTGATGGGTGGCAGCGGCATCGAAGAGTTCCTCTGGGCCATGCTCATCGGCACCGTGACCGGGGCCTACAGCTCGATCTTCATCGCCTCGCAGCTGCTCGTCACCTGGGAGGACGGCAACATCGCGCGCTGGTTCAAGCGCCGCCGCGAAGAGCGCGAAGAAGAGGAGTACGGCGCCGCCACCGCCGAAGCGTAACCCGCGCCTAACCGTTCCAGAACCCGAAGGGATCGATACCTCGAAGGACAGGCTTCAGCCTGTCGCCGTTGGCTCCGACTTCAGATCCCGCATTAGCCGCTCGAACGCCCCCTGGTACGCATCGTGCTCCTTCCACCGCCCGAAGTCCCCGATGTTCCAGATGCGTCTCACATCGGCGGGCCAGCCTGTGTCAATCTTCATTACCGCGTCGTCGAGGCGAATTGGAAATAGTGCACTCCGGCCTGTCTTCTCGTGAGTCTCAATGGCTGTAGCAACTTCCTTCTCTACCCAGCCGCTCTTCACTGAGTGCTCCGATAGAACCAACAGAAGCTTGTCATGAACGCGAATCGACTCGTCGATGAATTCTCTCTGCTTGGTCCCAATTGGCAAGTCCTTAGGCGCGAACCAGCAGCGCACACCCTTGTCCTGCAGATCAGCATGCAGCCGCCTTGCAAACTCATCATCCTTGCTGGAGTAACTGATGAAGCAGGAGTAGAACTCGATCGCTTTCCCGAGCGTAGCACGATAGAACGCGATCAGATCATCGGACAACCCAACGCCGCGCAGGAACACTTCCGGCAGCGGCCACGATTTACGCAATGTCAGCTCGTCAATTGGGCTCGGGCCATCATGGATTACGGCCTCCAGTCCCAAGGTACCCGTCAAATCCGTGTCGCCGAACTCAGTCGCCGCGAACCGAGCAAACGCTATGTCCGCTCCTTGGAGGTCTGCATAGGAGAAAATCGTGCCACCAAGCAACGCATGCCTCAAGTCGGCACCCTTGAGGTGCGCTCTTCGAAGGTCTGTCCAGAAGAGTTTCGCCTGGCTAAGGTTTGCAGCGAAAAGATTGGCCTCGCGCAAGTCTGCCTCATTGAGGTCTGCCCCGCTCAGGTCTACTCCTCTCAGGTCTACTCCGATGAGATTCGCCCCGCGGAGGTCGGCCGCTCGGAGATCAGCCCCAAGGAGGTCCAGACGTGCGCTCGGATGCTCCGTTCGCCACTCCTCAATCGCCGTCGCTCCCTGCCTCACCACCCTCACATGCTCCGGGTTCGCCATAACTAGCCTCCCTCCACCAAGCGCCGCTCATCACCCACGCGCCGCGTCACGCGCCGGCGGTCCAGGTGCTCAAGCAGCGCCTGCGCATACTTCCGGCTCGTGCCGAACAGGTCGCGCGCCTGCGCCAGCGTGATCGACCCCTCGCGCCGCAGGTGCTCCGTCACGCGCTCCACCATCGCTCGATACGCCTCGCTCGCGAACACCACGCCGTCGCCTACCGACACCACGCGCCCCGACTCCTCAAGATACGCCAGCAGCTCCGGCGCAGGCGCAACATCCGTGGGCGGCGCGTACGGGCTCGCCGCCAGCGCCGCGACATACGCCTCGACTTCCGAACGCTGCCTCGCGGTCAGCGCCGGCTCATAGCCAGCCAGCGCCACGACGCCCCCGCGCTCCGACAGCACGCCTTCGTCGCCCCAGCGACCCAGTGCCACCACGAACGCGCGCTCATCGAGCCGTAGCCGGCCGCGCAGCTCCTCCTTCGGCACGCCACGCCGCAACGGGTGTTCGCTGTGATACGCCTCGACCGCTGCGCGCGCCCGTTCGCTCAGCGCCGCGAAGCCTTCCGCCGACATCAGCGCCTCGCCCAGCACAACGACGCGGCCGTCGCGCGCGAGCGCGTCCGCCGCTGAACGCA
The DNA here is from genome assembly GCA_049642385.1 of Dehalococcoidia bacterium. Classification (GTDB taxonomy): domain Bacteria; phylum Chloroflexota; class Dehalococcoidia; order DSTF01; family RBG-16-68-14; genus JBAROU01. The sequence continues at coordinate 22,477 of JBAROU010000242.1, forward strand.
GTTCTTCAACCGACGCATCGATCTCACCCGCAGCGTCCGCCAGCGCGGCGGGCTCTACCCGGCGCAGCGCCGCCAGCAGCGCTTCTTCCGTCGAACCGCCCGACAGCGCATCGAGCGCTTCCAGCGTCGGCGCGTGGGAACGACGGTGTCGTTTTGGATGCACGTCGACGATCTCTCCACCGCCGACGGTGTCGTTCGGGGTGCGCAGCACGAAGCGATCGCCGCGTACGACGGCGACAGGCTCCGCCAACCGCAGCTGCGCCCAACATTCGTCGCCCGGCGTCAGCTCCGCCCGGTCGAGCAGCAGCAGCCGCGCCGCCACCTCCGCCGACCCCACGTGCAGCGTCAGCTCCGCGTCGTGCCGCAACGGTCTGCGTAACGACGCCAGCGCTCGCAGGCGCACGTCGAGCGCGTTCGTCGGCGTGAGCGAGCCGGGCAGCGCCAGCACCTGCCCGCGCCGCACATCTTCCTTCGCCACGCCGGAAACGTTCACCGCCGTTCGCGTGCCGGGCAGCGCGCGCTCTACCTGCTGCTGATGGTTCTGCAACCCGCGGATGCGCCCAGCCGGGCGGCCGTCCGGGCGCCCCGAAGGCCCGTCCGGCACGATCGCGACCTCCTGCCCCACTTCGAACACGCCGTCCAGCAGCGTGCCGGTCACCACCGTCCCGAAGCCCTTGATCGTGAACGAGCGGTCCACCGGCAGCCGCGGCCGCCCGATGTCGCGCTTCGGCGCTGTCGCCGACAGCCGTTCGTCGAGCACGCGACGCAACTCGTCCAGTCCTTCGCCCGTCCGCGCCGAGCACGCGACGAGCGGCGAACCCTCCAGTGTCGTACCGCTTACGACCTCGCGCACATCGTTCGAGACCAGCTCCAGCATCTCGTCGTCCACCAGGTCTCGCTTCGTCAGGACAAGCACACCGCTGCGCACGCCCAGCAGGTCCAGGATCGCCAGGTGCTCGCGCGTCTGCGGCATCACGCCCTCGTCCGCCGCGATCACCAGCAGGGCCAGGTCGATGCCGCCCGCGCCCGCCAGCATGTTCTTGATGAAGCGCTCGTGGCCCGGCACGTCCACGATGCTCAATTCTCGACCCGACGGCAGCGTCAGCCACGCGAATCCCAGGTCGATCGTCAGGCCGCGCTCCTTCTCCTCGCGCAGCTGGTCCGGGTCGATGCCCGTGAGCGCCTCGACGAGCAGCGACTTCCCGTGGTCTACATGCCCCGCCGTACCAATGACGTACATTACGAGTGGGGCCTCACCTGCTCGATACCCTGCACGTACTCCTCCGGCAAGCCGTGCTCGCGAGCGCCACCAACGATGATCGCCAGGTACTGGCGGCTGGGCGCGAAGTCGCCCGTCTTGTTCGCGATGTAGATCACCGCCTCGCGCTCGACGCCGTCCTCCGCGATCACTCGTGCGGTCTCGCGTCGATACGCCCTCGGCGCTTCTTCGTACTCATCGAGTGACGCCAGGCACGCGTCGTCGATGTCGTAGAGCGCGCCCCAGACCTCCGCGCCCGGCTCGGGCACCACGTCCGCGACGCCGCCCTTATCAGCGCGCGAGTAGCGCGTGAACGCCAACCGGAAGTCGGGCAGCCGCGCCCTTCCCAACGACACCGCGTCGAGGCAGCGCCGCCGCAGCTTCCGCTGGTCCAGCAAGGCACCGTACGCAAAGTAGAGAACTCGAGCCATGGTCGTAGCGTCTCATTATAGAGAGCGATGGAGTGCCCGCACCGAAACATCGCCGCCATCATGTAGGGGCGGTTCGCGAACCGCCCCGACCCGCCGTCCCATCATCATCCTGAGCGCTACTTGGTTGTCACCCTGAGCGGAGCGAAGGGTCTTGTTGCCCTCTTGCCATTCACTTCGATAGCCCGCGAGAGGTGTCCCACAGACAAGATCCTTCGCGAAGTTCATCCCGAGCACGACGACAGGTTCACGGTGTCATCCTGAGCCTGTCGAAGGACGGCACCCGATGACCGCATCCGCTAATCCGTTCCCCCATCCGTTGACCCGTTTGCCCCAACACCACCGCACCCCCACAATGAACAGCCTCCCCTCTCCCTCCGGGAGAGGGGCTTGGGGGTGAGGGGTACA
>JBAROU010000257.1:0-13889 GCA_049642385.1 Dehalococcoidia bacterium
GCACAAGGGTTGGTGGGACGCAGTGGATCTCCTCAATGACCCACGAAGCGAAACCCGTGTGATCGCAAGCGCTTGGGTGCCCCCTTCCGAAGTCACTTCCCTGATGCGCATCGCCTCAGCAACGGCATCGCAGTTAGTCATCGAAGCGAGCTCGTCGAGTCACCCATCCGTTGGCTTCGTGCAACTTAGTGCGCACAGCACGGACGCCGGGTGCCTTGTCGATTTCGTGCGGAATCTTCGCTTGAAGACGATCCGGGCCGGCGGCTCACTCATTCTTACTTCGGCACCTGTGGCTGTCAAACAAGCCATCGACGTCTGGGGCGAACCAGGGAGTTCGCTCGATTTGATGAAGCAACTCAAGCAGCAGTTCGACCCGAGCGCTACGCTGAACCCCGGCCGCTACGTGGGAGGGATCTGAAGCATGCCCGAGACGTCGGCGATCGTGGACCGCCCTTCGGCGGAGGACATGAGCCAGTGCGTGCACTGTGGCTTCTGCCTCCAGCAATGCCCTACCTACCTCGAGCTCGGGCTGGAGACCGACTCACCGCGCGGGCGAATCCACCTGATCCGCGCCGTCGCCGAGGAGCGCGCCGAAGCCACGCCGTCGCTCGTCGGGCACCTCGATCTGTGCCTCCAGTGTCGCGCCTGCGAGACCGCCTGCCCGTCCAGCGTACCCTTCGGACGGATCATGGAGTCTGGTCGCGCCATGCTGGTGCATCAGGGCAAGGTGCCTTTCGCCTGGCGGCTACGCATTGCGCTCCTGCGGCAGACGCTAGGCTACCCGAAGCGACTGCGGGTGCTGTTCTCGTTCCTGCGCCTCTACCAACGATGTGGGCTCCAGCGGCTCACGCGCAGCGGCATCGTTCAACGCTTCTTGCCCAAGAGCCTAGCCGAAGCCGAGATGATGCTTCCGAATGTGCCCGCTCACCCGTTCGAGCTGGGTTCCTCGGCGCCACACACCGCGAATACAAGCCGGCGCGTCGCGATGCTGACGGGGTGCGTCATGCCCCACATGTACCCACGCACCCACGAAGCCACCGTGCGCGTGCTCGCTCGCAACGGCGTGGAGGTCATAGCACCGCCGGAGCAGCGCTGCTGCGGCGCGCTCAGCCTGCACGCCGGCGACCGCCGCACAGCGCGTGAGCTGGCCCGGCGCAACGTCGACGCGTTCCTCGACGCTGGTGTCGACGCCGTGATCGTGAACTCGGCCGGCTGCGGCTCGACGCTGAAGGAGTACGACGACCTGCTCGAGCACGACCCCGCGTACGCCGAGAAGGCGCAGCGCTTCTCAGCGCTGGTGCAAGACGTCACCGAGTACCTTGTGTCGCTTCCCTTCCAACCACCAAAAGGCGTCGTGCGCGAACGGGTCACGTACCAGGACTCGTGCCACCTCGTGCACGCGCAGAAGGTGCGCTCCGCTCCGCGCGAGTTGCTGCGCGCCATCCCCGGCCTCGACCTGATCGAGATGACGACGCCCGACCGCTGCTGCGGAAGCGCGGGCATCTACTCGTTCGCGCAGCGCGAGATGTCCCTGCGGCTGCTCGACGACAAGATGCGCGACGTCGCCGCTACTGGCGCGCCGACTATCGCCACAGCGAACCCCGGCTGCATGCTCCAGATCGAGACTGGCCTGCGGCGCGAACGCCGCCCGGGCCGCGCGATACACATCATCGAGCTGCTGGATGAGGCGTACCGCGCGGAGGCGGACGAACGATGAGCAACCGGTTTTACGCACTGTGGGCGCTCGCCGTCGCGCTAGCGCTGATCGTTCCGATCGCGATCCCGTACGCACTCTGGTCACCCCCTGAGACAGGACCGGGCAGCTGGGTAGGGCCCGCAGACGCCGTGTTCGGCCGGTGGGCCCGCTCGCAAGTCGAAGGAACGCGGTTCGTCCCCAACAGTGTCGAGGTAGACACCGGACCGCTCCTGCGTGCACCCGTGGCGTGCGACGGGCCGGTGGCGATGCATTCCCTCCCGCGCCGCTACACGGCGACGGTCACGCTACGCGGGCCGTATGGCCTGCCACTTGAGTCGTTCGAGGTGACATGCTCAGGCTGGTCACGCGTGAGCGGCAGCGAGACGAGCGCGCTTGCGCTGACCGTTGCTGCCCTTCTCGCCGGTACTATCGCCGTCTCGATGCCGTTTGGCTACGTTTGGCTGCGGCACGTGCTTTCGAGACGTCTCACCTCCGAACCCGCATGACGCCGATCCACATTCACGCGCAGCCCGCCGACGTCGCGCCGATCGTTCTCCTGCCCGGCGATCCCGGCCGGGCGAGCCACACCGCCAAGCGACTCGAAGGGGTGCGCTGCTACAACGAGTTCCGTGGCTTGCTCGGTTACACAGGCTCGTACAAAGGGGCCACGATCTCTGTACAGACGACAGGTATGGGCGGGCCGTCCGCGGCGATCGTCGTCGAAGAGCTAGCGCTGCTCGGCACGAAGACCGTGATCCGCATCGGTACCTGCGGCGCGACACGATCTGACATCGAGCCGACCGACCTGATCGTAGCCACGTCCGCCTGCCCGCTCGACGGCACGACGCGCCAATACCTTGGCGACGAACCGTACGCGCCGACCGCGACGTATCGTGTCGTGAGCTCGCTCGTCGCCGCCGCCGAGCGAGCCGGTGCGCGGCATCACGTTGGCCTGCTGGCGTCGGAGGACGCGCTCTACGCCGTCACACCCGACTGGCAACAGCGCTGGGCCGCACGAGGCGTGCTGGCCCAGGAGATGGAGGCGAGCGCGATCTTCACCATCGCCGCGCTGCGTGGGCTGGAGGCGGGTTGCCTGCTCACCGTCTCGAACAGCGCGGGACAACACGAACGGCTGCGCGACGAAGATCTCCTGCCCGCCATCGATCGCATGGTCGACGTGGCGCTGGAGGCGGCAGTGGCGCTGAGCGGCGCAACGTAGAAGGCCAGCCTCACGGCTGGCCTTCATCAGGAGGAAACCGTTTGAAGGTCAGCTCACGCTAACCTTCAATGACCACATCACCTAAAGGCGCTTCTCGTACCAGCCGACGTCCCAGTATCGATCGAACTTTCGCCCGACATCGTGCATCACGCCCACGAGCGTGAAGCCGAACCGTTCGTGTAGCGCGACCGACGCCTCATTGGGAAGCGTGCTGCCCGCGATTGCGACGCGCAAGTCTTCACCTCGCAGCGCATCGAACAGGGCGCCGTAGAGAAGTGTGCCGATGCCGCAGCCGGTGGCGTCCGTGGCGCAGTTATACGGTCGTCTCGACGGTGGTGTCGTATGCTCGTCTGTCTCGGAACTGGTGGCTGCCGGCATAGCCGACGACCACCCCACCGTCCTCGGCGACGAACAGCCGGTGCCGACCGCGTTCGGAGAACTGAGCGAACCAGGCGCGTCGCTGTTCGACCGTGACGGGCTCGATGTCGAACGTGATCGCCGTCTCGCGGACGTAGTGGTTGTATATCTCGGCGATACGCGGCACGTCATCGGCACGCGCGGTCCGGATCAGAGCGGTCGTTACGGGAACGGTGGGGGACACCTCCATGAGTGCATCGTACTAGAGCCCGGCCCGCGAAAGCCGCGTCATGGCGTTACGTTTGGGTTACGTTCGGGAGAAACCGAGATGGGCCACCACGCTATCGATCTGCTCGCCCAGGGGCAGCGCCGTCTCAATGACCATGTGGGAAGCGGGCGGCAGCTCATCGACCGGCTCTCGGCGCTCCTGTTGCGCCTGATACACCTCCCAGCGCCCGTCGGAGACCACGCGCGTGGTCTCCCGGCGCTGGCTCAGCCGCTCCCAGACGAGCGACTCGTCCGCCTCACACTCCAGCGCCAGGAAGCGCGCACCTGTCGCCTCGGCGAGCCGCATGGCAGGCGCTCGCTGCGCTTGCCGCAGGTACGCCGCGTCCAGGATGACTGGCTTATCGCGATCGAGCCAGGAGCGCGCTTCATCCAGCAGCGCCCGGTAGGTGCGGTCGGTGGTTTCAGCGTTGTAGATGCCCGTGTCGACCGGTTCAGCGTGCGGTTCCATCGGGTCGATGCCCAACAGCCGCTTGCGCGTGACGTCGGACGATAGGATCACCGCGCCAAGCCGCGCCGCGAGTGCGTTTACCAGGTAGCTCTTGCCGCTGCCGGTAACGCCGATCGTGATCAGCAGCGTGCGCGGCGTGAGGTGCGTGGCGTACTCGTGCGCGAGCTCGAAGTAGCGGCGCGCGCCCTCGGCGACCTCGTGCTTTTGCGCCCCATCGATCTCCGGCTGATCGAGCTGGAAGCCGTCGACCTTACCGCGAACGTAGGCTCGATAGCATTTGTAGAATGGCAGCAGGAGCGGCAACGTGCTGTCCAGCGTCGCGCCGAGGTAGTGGCCCATCAGCTCGTCCGAGTGAGCACGATAACCGCGATACTCCAGGTCCATCGCCAGGAACGCTACGTCCGCGGCAACGTCCGAGTACCGGAAGCGCTCGTTGAACTCGATGCAGTCGAAAACGCAGACGCCGTCATCGACGAAGCAGACGGCGTCGCTACGCAGGTCGCCATGGCAATCGCGCGCGCGGCCTTCGCGCACACGCTGCGCGATGAGTCCCGCGTCCTGTTGCGCGACCGTCTGGACGAAGGCGCGGATGTCATCGAACTGGTGCTGGTGGATCGTCCGGCCGATGTAGGCCGCGGTCTGCTCGAAGTTCTCGTGCCAGTTGCCCATCGCTGTCTCGAGGCCACCATAGCGGTCGATCTCGTCGCTGCGCTCGGACGCCGCGTGGAAGTCTGCCAGGCTACGCGCGACGCGCCCGAGGTGTTTCGATGTAACCGCGCCGCGTTCGAGGAGGCCCGGCATCATGCCGTCGTCGGGCAGGCGGCGCATCTTCACCGCATACTCGACCGGCTCGCCCACGCCGCCAATCTTTGCTCCGTCACCCGTCGCGACGATGGGCGTCACGCCGAGGTACGTGTCGTCGCAGAGGCGGCTGTTCAAGCGCACCTCCTCCTCGCAGAAGTGGCGGCGCCTTTCGAGCGTGGTGTAGTCGAGGAAGCCGAAGTCGAGCGGCTTCTTCACCTTGTAGACAAACTCGCCCGCGAGGACGACGTACGAGATGTGGGTCTGACGCAGCTCGACGCGTTCGACGGGGTGTGGGTAGGCGTCGGGTGAGAGTAGCGCTTCGATGTGGTGGGGCAGAGCGGGAGTGGACATCGTCAGTGGGCGACGTCGGTCAGCGAATGGAAGCCGTAGGGCTCGTAGAGGCCGAACAGGATGAACTCAAAGATGCCGTAGCCCGTGTGGCCGTCGTACATGGCGCGACAGACGGTCTCGCTCTGGCCCGCAAGGCGCGCCACCAACGCCGGATCCGTAATGTCCCACGTCTCCCCTTCTATCGCCAGCTCGCCGTGGTACTGACCGTGCCGCCAGAGGTCGCCGGCGTAGGCGTAGCCGGCGCCCGCCATATGCAGCAGTGAGAGCGGCTCGAGTGTGAGCGTCGACTCGCGACCGTCGGACTGGCGCAGAACGATCGCCCCTCCGTCGAAGGTGCGCGTGCCCTTCTTCAGGCGAAGGTCGTGGCGGACGACCGAGAGCGGCTCCTGCTTGCGGTCTGCATCGTATGGGTAGAGCCGCGCGGCCGCTTCGTGCCAGCGCGAACCGTCGTGGTTTTCCGAGACGGTGTACATCAGCGTGTGGTCGTCGAACTGGAGGGGCGCCCAGTTCCAGAAGAAGCCACCCTGCCCATCGCGCACGGGCGCGCCGCCGCGATCGCGATCGCCGACGGGCCGGATGCCCCACGAGTGGTCGCGCGCTCCGCGCCATCCCACGGGGTCGACCGCGTGGCGCTCGTCCCCCACCGTGATCTCGCCGGACCAGCGTCCCGTCTGAGTGAGGCGCGTGTAGTCCATCACGACGCGTGTGCCAGCGCGCCGGAGGAAGTGCGGCTCTTCGAACGGGAAGGTGCTGCCTTCGAAGGTGAGATCGAAGCTCAGCCCCCACTCGTTCGGCTCGCACCAGACTCGGAAGCGGCGAAGCCCTTCGAGAACTTCGACGCCGATCGGGCCGACGGCCGTTCGTGAGCGGTCGCCGCGCAGTTCCCGCGACGCGCGCACGACGAACTGACGCTCGTTGCGCTGGACCAGCGTGGCGAACGCGTCGATCACACCCAGGTTCGGGTACGCCCCCATCGCTACGACGAGGAACGTATCGCCGGTTAGGTCGTGGCAATTGAAGTAGTAACGATCGTAGAAATTCCGATCGCTAGTAACGACGTTCGCGATCGGGTCGGGCGTCTGGTGGCCTAGATAGTCATCGAGCGGCGTAAGCATAGAATGGCTCCGATCGCCTTAGGCGACCGGAGCCATTCTAGCTTGCGTGCAGCGAGGGCAACAGGGGCCCGGCTTAGCCGGCCCGATCGCGCCGGCTGGCGAACCCATACGTTGCGCCACCGAACAGCACAACAAGACCGAGGAGCACGAGCATCGACCCGAACAGCAAAAGCCACGAACTCTCTGCGTGCTTCCCTGGGAGCGCAATGCCCGTGCTCGGCAGACCTGCATCTTGCGCGCCAGAACTCGGCCCTGGAAGGCTGGCCGGCGGGCTAGCCGCGATCTGCGTCGGGGTAGGCTCGTTGGTCGGCGTCGCGTCCGGCGTCGGTTCAGGCGTACTGGTTGCGGTTGCGGCCGTCGGCGTTTGGGGCGTAGCGGTCGCCGTCGGCACGGGGGTGCCTGTTGCGGCTTGCGCCGTTGCTGTGTCCGCCACGGTGGGTTGCGGTGTCGCTGTGTCCGTTGCCGTCGGTTGAGGGGTATCCGTCGCCGTCGGCTGTGGGGTATCCGTTACGGTCGCCGTGGAGGTTTCGGTTGGGAGTGCGACGAAGCTGGCAGTTTCGAGAAAGACGTTTGAGTCAAGAGAGCTATCGTCAGCGTCCGCGATGGCAAGCTTGACGTGGTTCGTCTGGTTCGCCGTGACGGCCGCCTGGCAGGTCAGAACCACCGTGAGGCCGTCCATCTCCGTATCGATACTTCCACCGCCATCTGACGGGTCGTTGTTGAGGTACAACGAGGGATTCTCGCGCGGGTCCGTGTTGAATGGATTGCCGTTGTTGATTGCGTTGATCGAGACAGGATCGCCGTTCACGGTGGCACAGTTTACGCCGTTGATGAAGAAGGCAAAGACATCGTTGAAGGAGCTGTGGACATATTCGTTGTACTCTTCGGACGCGAAGACGTACTGGAACTCGACTTGAGTGCTCAGGGGTACGAAATCAAATTCCAACACCGCGGCGTCGAAGGTGGAAGACGATGTGAGAGCATCCAGATCCGCGTCGCCGGCGGTGGGGTTATTCGTCGTGGTACCATCGGAGACATTCGGGCCGGGCACGTCACCGATGCCACCGCTACCTAGGACGACGCCGGACTCGAACCCGATGATGCCCGTGCCACCGCTGAATGTGCCTGCGGCAATGTCGCTACCCGTGTAGACGACGTTTGAGATTGTGAGTCCGCCGCCCACCAGGTCGTTCGCGAGATCATCGGGTGTGAGCGCTCCCGTAAGGTCGCTCGTGGCGAGGCCAGCTCCCGCATCTGCCCGCTGGGTGATACCGATAACACGGGACAACAGGATGGCGGATAGCAGAACTGCGATTGCGATGACGGCATAGTTGCGCATTGGTCTCCTCCTTGAGCAGCGCGTGATAGGAACAGCCGTTCGTGACGGCCCTGATACGCCTACAGGGTGTTATCGGTCAATGCGAGGAAGTGTTTATATACGCCTCGTGGAAGAGGAGCTCGGCAGGAGGCAACGAGAGAAAGGACGCCAGCGGCTTAGGCGGCAGCGGTGTCCCTCGAGCTGGCGTCGGGGGCGTCCATGAGGGCCGCTTCCGGAGCCGACTTCACGAGCCAGAGTTGTGGCTTGCCCCGCGTAACATCGCCGTCGTCTGATCCTTGATCATCGTCGTCGCTATTGGCGTAGGCCGCCGCGAGCATCTCGCGGTCAGGCAGGCGCCCGTACATCACGGTGAGGTATGCCACCAGGCCCAGAAAGTCGGCGGGGGATCGCATGCGGCAGCTCCTTTTGTGCTCAGAATTGGGGAAGTCTCACGGTAAGCTATCGGCAGGCGCGTCTGAATCTGTAGGCTTTTCGGCCTCGATCGGGTAAGCTATCGACGATTCCGTGCCGAGGAGTTGAGCCATGACCACCGCTGTCGAGCCACGAGACCACACGGTCGAGGCACGAGGTCTGCGCTTCCACTACGTCGAGTGGGGCGAGCCAGATGCGCCGCCCATCGTGATCCTGCACGGGCTGAGCAGCATGTGCCGAATCTGGGACACCTTCGCGCGCGACTTCCAGGATCGCTACCACCTGATCTGCCTGGACCAACGCGGGCACGGCGAAACCACTTGGCCGGGCGAGCCTGCCTACAGCACCGATGATTACACGGGTGACCTGCAAGCGCTGGTCGACGCCTGGGGCCTCGATCGCTTCGTGCTGATGGGTCTCTCGATGGGCGGCATGAACTCGATGGCGTACGCCGCGCGCAACCCGGAGCGGGTAACGCACCTCGTCCCCGTTGACATCCCGCCGCGGGCACCCCGCGACCCGAATTCGCCCCAGCAGATCATCAACAAGCACGTCGCCGAGAACGGCCATCCCACGTTTGAGGACCACGAAGCAGCGTTGCGGGCGATGCGGCTCACGAATCAGACGACGCCCGACGAGCCGCTGCGGTATCGACTGCGCTATTTGCTGAAGCAGCTTCCGGACGGTCGCTGGACGTTCATGCACGACCCGAAGGTGAGCTACTATTGGCAGCCGGCCGACCTCTGGGAGGAGGTGCCCAAGATCACTTGCCCTACCCTGATCGTGCGCGGTGGTAAGTCGCAGGTGCTGTCCGAGAAGACCGCCTTGCGCATGCGCGACACCTTCCCCAGCGCGGAGCTGGTCACGATCGACGAAGCGGGCCACACCGTACCGGAGGATACCCAGCAGGAGTTCATCCAGGCGGTGGAGAGGTTCCTGGGACATCACCCGGTCTAGCCTGCCGTCTGGAGAGCGCCGGCTTCCCACCAGAGCGTCGCGAGGGGCCACTGGCGGACCGGATGGGCCAGCCGGCCGTCGTCTGTCGGTTCGAGTTGCTTTGCCAACGCCTCCCGGAGTCGCGCACGCTGCTCGCGGTCATCTCCGACAGCGACCGACTCCGCCAGCCGTTCGACCGCGTCGTCCAGGCTGTCGAAGACGCGTGGCGTCTGCGCACGGACGATCTCGACGTTCGTATAGCAGCCAAGCTGGTGCAGCACGTTCAACGCGTCGATGTACGTCGGCTGGGGCAGGCGCTGGCTACCGTGCACTGCCTCCCACAGCCCAAGCTGGTCGAACCAGGGCTGCCCCACCATGAGCTGGAGGAGGCACAGGCGCCTCGCGTGACCGTCGAAGGCGCGCAGGAACGGCACGACATCTTCGATCGGATAGAGGACGTGGGCCGAGATGATCACGTCGGCTTGGGGCACGCGGTCCGCGACATCAGGCCAGGCACCCTCGACAACGTCCACGTTGTCAAGCTTCTGTTCTGTAGCGTCGTCGCGCAAAAAGCGCAGCATTCCGGGTGACGGATCGATCGCGACGACACGCCGTGCGTGGCGAGCAAGCGGTATCGCGTGGCGCCCGGTGCCCGCCCCGACGTCCAGCACCACATCGTCCGGTCGCAAATACCGCAAGACGCAGGCCAGCAAGGCGTCGCCGCCCTGACTCGCCTCTCGCGCGAATTTGTGGAGCCCCTCCGCGCGACGCGCCCAATAGTCGTCTGTAGTTCGCCCTTCCTGGGCGCAAGCAGCGTCGTGTTGCTCCCTGCGCGAAACGACGATGTCTCGCCAGAGCGTTATGTAATCTATAGGTGCGACTTCGGTCATTCCGTCCATCCTAAGGCGAGGCGGCGCAGAGGCGCCAGAAAAAAGCTGCGACCACGTTGTAACGCTTTTCGCGCGCCTGACGTTAGAGGTTTTGATGGCCCGGGATGGGCCCGGTCCCTGCGACCCCGTCGGCAGGTTCGCCTGCCGCAGGCATGGAGCGCCTCAACAACCGCATACGAGGCGCCGACAAGGGCAAACCCCTCGAAAGAGGGGGGCGCAAAGCCACGGGCCTACCGCTCCTGGGAGTTAGGGCCGCCGGGCTGCCGAACCGCCACTTCGGACATCCCTGCTTCCCTCCCCATCAGCAAGCCCTCCCGCAAGCCCGCGCGTCGCCTCGAAGCGCCCCGAATTATCGGGGCGAGGGAGGCTAACCATGTCGAGGCGAGAAGACCTGATTCTGAGGCACATGCCGCTCGTAGCGTTTGTCGTGAACCGCCTGTCATCGGACGGCAGTCGGATTCTGGGACTCGACCGAGAGGACGCGATGAGCTACGGCATCGAAGGGCTCATCCAATGCGTCGATGGGTTTGATCCCACTCGAGGCACGAGCTTCGCCAGCTTCGCCGTGCGCCGCATTCGTGGCTCCATCTTGGATGCGATTCGCCGGCAGGATCCCCTGCCTCGCTCACTGCGCCGGAGCACGAGGGAAGTCGAACGGGCGGCACAGGAGCTTGCAGTGCAGCTGGGGCGCTGGCCGAACCGAAAGGAATTGGCGGTTCGGTTAGGTACTACTCCAGATTCGGTACAGGAGATCCAGCGCCACGCGACATCGCGGTTCGTGTCGCTAGAACATACGCTCCAGGAGCGCTCCCGCGATGGCACGGTCTTCGGCTGGGACCCTGTTGACGAGGACGCCCGAGGGGATCCCGCCGTTGCAGCAGAGCAAAACGCTGCGCTTGCCCTGCTACGTTCCGCGGTCGACCAGCTCAGCGAGCGCGACCGGGCGATTCTCCAGCTTCGATACGGCGAATCTCGGCCGTTCCACGAGGTTGGGCAGCTGCTCGGACTCTCAGAGTCGCGTGTTTGCCAGCTTCACAAGCGTATCCTGCGCCAGCTCCGCGAGCAGCTTGCCGAGACGCTGGAAGCGGCCGCTTGAGCATAAGGGATGTGAACCTGGGCGCTATTCATGCCGATAACGTTATAGGAGGCTCGGTTTCCATCGGGGGCCCCGCATACCTATGACCAAACAGGATTCACCTTTGCCAAAGACCCCTGGCGCGGGCGGCGACACGGTGGTGCACGCCCTTCACATCGATCAAACGGAGCACCCAGGCGCGCCGGATCCGCCCAACAAGGATCTGACCCGAAGCACGACACTGTACATTGCGATCGTCACGTTGCTGGCGGGACTGTGCGTCGCCTACTTTGCTCCTGCCATGTCGACCGACGGGTGGCCAGGCTTCGTGACGCTGATCGTGCTCGCAATCGTCTTTGAGCGCATCGGCGTCACCATCTACGGTGAAACGCAGATTTCCGCTGGCGTTGTTGCCATCTTTGCGATTGCCATTCTGTATGGCACACCAGGCGCTGCGATTGCCGCCCCGGTCGTCGTCTTAGCATCAGATATCTTCACGACAAGCAGCTGGTACCGGCGGCTCTTCAATCAAGGCGCGTATACATTGACCAATATCAGCGCTGCGCTGGTCTTTCACGCGCTCATTCCAACCGATGACAGCGTTACTATCTGGTGGGTACCCGCCGTCCTGCTAGCCGCCGTCGTCAACTACATAGCAAGCGTTGTGCTTGTTGGCGCAGCCGTTAGCATCAGCACCAAGGAACGCTTTTTCACCGTGTGGCGTGAGGAGCATCAATGGCTCTTCCCGTACTACGTCGTATTTGGCCTCCTTGGTGTCGCGCTCGCGACGGCCTACCTCGCGCTCGGCATCCCTGGCATCCTTGCGTTCGTGGCGCCCCCACTTATGATGCGTTTCGCGCTGCATCAGTACGTGATCAAGACTGAGCAGACAGTGATCGAGCTCAAGCAGAAGAACACGGAGCTCAATAGCGCCAACCGAGACACTACCATGATGGCGCAGCGCCTCACCGAGACCTATAACGGCACACTCGAAGCACTCGTGCTTGCGCTCGATGCTCGCGATCGTGAAACGAAGGGGCATTCGTTGCGCGTGACAGAGTACGCGATGGCAATCGCTCGGCACATAGGCGTCGACGAGAGCACGCAAGAGTGGGTAGATCTGCAACGCGGCGCGCTACTGCACGACGTCGGTAAGATCGGCGTGCCCGATTACATCTTGCACAAGCCTGGTCCGCTTACGCCCGAAGAGTGGGACGAAATGAAGCGGCACCCGCGAATCGGGCAGGAGATGCTCCACGACATCGCGTTCCTCGCGGGGGCGGCGGCGATCGTCCACGCTCACCACGAGCGCTTCGACGGCAAGGGCTACCCGCGCGGACTGAGCGGTGACGAGATCCCGCTCGGCGCCCGCATTTTCACGGTGTGCGACGCCTTCGACGCGATGACCTCTGACAGGCCGTACCGGAAGGCCCTGCCGGTAGAAGTCGCCCGCGACGAGATGCTACGAAACAGCGGCACTCAATTCGATCCGGAGGTAGTGCAGACCTTCCTGCTTATCTTTGACGAGCTTGTGGAGAAGGCGGCCACGGCCGATCGTGAAGGCGAGCACGAGGAATCCCGGTTGCACGCCCGAGCGGCGTAGCGCACCGATAAAAACAAGGCAGCGCGGCCGTGTGATGGCCGCGCTGTCTCAGACGATGGGACCAGCGGGGTTACCGACCTAAGACCGTTATAACCTGAGGTCGGTCAGTGGAGTTCAGCCGCGCCACTTAAGGCCGAGGATGGTGGGTGCGTACGGAGCCGCGGCAGCCGCCACGAACATCGCGACAGCCAGACCAGTCCACAGTAGCTTCATGCTCCCTGCCCTCCTTCCATGGAATGCCTGTGGCTGGCCCCATCTGGGGGAACTTAGCCTATTGGCAAGTCGTTTCTATCAGGGTAAGACACCTTTGTCAACCGCCATCTTGCCTATGTGGGATGCACGCGAAGCAGAAGTCTAGCTTTGCGCTTCGGTTTACGACATAAGACGCTAACGAACGCTAGCTGAAGACGCTGACCGCGCGCTGCGCAGCATCGAAGAGCGGCGTCGGAACAATGCCAAGCACCAGCACGCCCAAGCCGGTCATGGCGAGCGCCGCTGCCTGCCACGGCCCCGGCATGAACGGCGCCTCGTCGGGCGCGGAGCGCAGGTACATCCGGGCGACGACCCGCAAGTAGTAGTACGCCGAGATCGCCGTGTTCAACACGCCAACGATCACGAGCCAGACCAGGCCACTGCGAACGGCCGCGTTGAAGATCAAGAGTTTCCCAACGAAGCCAACCGTCGGCGGCAGGCCTGTGAGCGAGAGCAAGCAGAAGGCCAGCACCGCTGCGGGGAACGGCGACCGCCGCCCCATCCCTGCGTAGTCTGCGATCGAATCGGAGCCGGTGCGCTGCGAGATCGCTAGGACGGCGAAGAACGCACCAAGGTTTGTGAAGACGTACGTCGCCAGGAAGAACGTCACGGCGCTTGCCCCCAGGGCCACGCCTTGGTCCGACGCGCTGATCGCGGCGAGCCCGATGGCGAGGTTCCCCGCCTGCGCGATGGAGCTGTACCCTAACAGGCGTTTTATGTTCGATTGACGCAGCGCCATCACATTGCCAACGGTCATCGAGATCGCGGCAAACGCGGCGAAGACGTTCGACCAGTCGCTATTGATGAACGTTTCCGCACCGAAGCCCTCGTAGAAGATGCGCAGCACGACCGCGAAGCCTGCCGCCTTACTGCCCACCGAGAGGAACGCCGCGACGGGCGTCGCCGCGCCTTCGTAGATATCCGGCACCCACATTTGGAATGGCACCAGCGCCATCTTGAAGCTGAACCCCGCCGCCAGCAGCACGATCGCCGCGATGAGCGCCGCGCGGGTATCGGGGTCACCCTGGGATACGAGCGAGGCGATGCTTGGTCCACCATCGGGTGCGACGAGCTTCGTCGTGCCGGCAATTCCGAAGAGGAACGC
>JBAROU010000258.1:0-14681 GCA_049642385.1 Dehalococcoidia bacterium
TTGTTCTTCAATTCGCGCTGGTAGACGGTCTGGGGCCACATGGTAGGGAACGACTGGCGCTCGATGTCAAGCACCTGGGGTATATCGCCCGGCTCCATGGGGCGGAAGCGACAGCGAGCGGCAGCGATACGCATGGTTTCCTTGCCTACTTAGGGTGGCAAACGCCCCATTCTAGCACGTGAGATAAGGAAACATCTGTACTGTAGTTGGTCAAACTTGACGTTAGCGTAAAGATAAGGTACACTCCCGCTTACTCGACCATGCGTTCTCGGATGCACAGCCGCACAGCACCAATTCTGGTGCGCCTGATGTCGTTCGCGGTCCCCTACTGGCGCAACGTGATCGTGGCGTGGATCTGCGTCGCGGGATCAGCCGCGTTTGTGCTCGCCCTGCCCATTTTCATCAGGTACGCAATCGACGACGGGCTCAACATGAAGCTGATCGGCGGCCACCTTGTGGCGACCGGGAGCAAAGATAAGCTTATCATCTACGGCGCGTTAGTCATCGCCTCGTCGGCGTTTCGAGGCGCCTTCGCGTACGGCCAGACATACTTCGGTGAGTGGATCTCGCAGCGAGTCGCCTACGACATCCGCAACGCGATCTACAATCACCTCCAGCGCTTGAGCTTCGCATATCACGACAAGGCCCAAACCGGGCAGATCATGTCGCGCGCGACGCAGGACGTGGAAGGTGTGCGGATGTTCATCAGCATGGGCGTCCTGCGCCTGATGTACCTGATTGTCCTGCTCCTCGCTGTGCTGATCTTCATGGTGACCACGAACTGGCTGCTCGCGCTCGTGTCGTGGGTGTTCTTACCGATCGTCGCCATCCGTTCCATTCAGGTGAGCAGCACCCTACGCCCGATCTGGATGCGCGTGCAGGACCTCCAGGGTCGCATGGGCGCCGTGCTGCAAGAGAACCTCTCCGGCATGCGCGTGGTGAAGGCCTTCGGACGTGAACGCGAGGAGGGGATCAAGTTCGCCAAGGAGGCGAAAGACCTGTTCGACGAATCCTATCGCACGAACCAGATCCAGGCGTTCAACACGCCCCTCATGACGGGCGTCTGGCTGCTTTCGATGGTGGCGGTGGCCTGGGTGGGCGGCTGGCAGATCCAGAACGGCACGCTCACCATCGGCGAGCTCTCCCAGTTCGTGCTGTTCATCACCATGCTCCAGATGCCCGTGCGCAGCCTGGGCTGGATTGTGACGCTGTTCGCGCGGGCGCAATCCACCGGCCAACGGATCTACGACATCCTTGACGCCGAATCCGCCGTGCAGGAGAAGACAGCCGCGGCGGAGCTCACGGCGGTGCGCGGCCACGTCCGATTCGACGGCGTGTCATTCTCCTACGACGCGATCAGCCCGGTGCTGCGCAACATTGACATCGATGCGGAGCCGGGCCAGATGATCGCGCTGCTGGGCCCAACGGGCTCCGGCAAGAGCACCGTCGTAAACCTGATGCCGCGCTTCTACGACGCCACGGGCGGCGTGATCAGCATCGATGACATCGACATCCGCGACGTGACGCTGGCGTCACTGCGGCGGAACATCGGCATCGTGCAGCAGGACGTCTTCCTGTTTTCAGCCACGGTGCGGGACAACATCGCCTACGGCGCAACCGGCGCTACGCAGGAGGAGATCGAGCGCGTCTCCAAGGCCGCGCGCATCCACGACTTTGTCATGACGATGCCGGCGGGCTACGACACCTGGGTCGGCGAGCGCGGCGTCACGCTTTCGGGGGGCCAGCGCCAGCGTCTGTCCATGGCGCGGACGCTCCTGATGGACCCGCGTATCTTGATCTTCGATGACTCCACCTCGAGCGTAGACACCGAGACCGAGCACCTGATCCAGCAAGCCCTGGCCGAGCTGATGAAGGGCCGCACCACGTTCGTCATCGCGCAGCGGCTGCGCACGGTGAAGGCCGCCCACCAGATCCTCGTGCTCCAGGAGGGGCGCATCGTCCAGCAAGGTCGTCACGACGAGCTGCTGGAGGAGGATGGCCTCTACCGTCAGATCTACGACCTGGAGCTGCGCGACCAGGAAGAAGCGTTCGAGCAGGCGCGCGCGGCAGGCATCGAGCCGGCGCCGGCGACAGCAGGATAACGACAGGAGCGAGATGGCGTACTGGGGCGGAGCGTCAGCGGGTGGCTGGAGTGGCGGCGGAATGGGCATGGGCCCACAGCGCCTGCGCCGCTCAATGGACAACTGGGAAGACGACGAGTACGGGTCGCTCTATAACCACCGCGTGATGCGGCGGATGGTCCCCTACTTGCGTCCGTTCAAACGCCGGGCGACGTTCGCCGTCTTCGGCATGATCGTGTACATCGCCACTCGTCAGCTCCAGCCGCTGATCATCGGCAACCTCATCGATCACGCAGGCGCCGGCGATATGGGCGGCGTCAACCAGGCCGGCTTCGTCTTCCTGTTCCTGGTTCTCGCGTCGTGGGCATCCCAATTCATGCAGCTGGCCATGACGGGGTGGATCGGACACCGAGTCCTGTTCACGCTGCGCACGCAGATGTTCAACCACCTCCAGAAGCTTTCGCTGCGCTTCTACGACAACAACGAGGTGGGCCGCGTGATGTCACGCATCACCAGCGACGTGTCGACGCTCCAGGACTTGCTTACCAGCGGCATGCTGACGATTATGGCGGACTTCTTTGGACTCTTTCTGCTAATCGGCCTGATGCTCTACAAAGACGTGGAGATGGCGCTCATCACGTTCGCGATCGTGCCGCTGCTGATCGGTGGCATGGTCATCTGGCAGATGTACGCGCGGCGGGCGTTCGTTCGCGTGCGCCAGGCGATCGCCGTCGTGAACGCGAACTTGCAGGAGAACGTTTCTGGCGTGCGCGTCATCCAGAGCCTCTCGCGCGAGTCAGAGAACTCGCGCCAGTTCGACAACGTGAACCGCAACAACCTGGACGCGAACGTCTACGCGGGCCGCGTGACTGCCGCAGTGATGCCGATGGTGGAGCTGACGGTGTCGATCGCGACGGCGCTGGTGATCATCTACGGCGGTTTCCAGGTGTTCGACGGCCACATGACGCTGGGGACAATGACGTTCTTCGCGCTGTCCGTCCAGCGCTTCTACGAGCCGATCCGAGACCTGGTGCTGCAGTACACCCAGATCCAGCGCGCCATGGCGGGCGGTGAGCGCATTTTCGAGGTGCTGGACACCGAGCCGGAGATCCAGGACGCCGAGGACGCCATCGAGCTGGACGACATCCGCGGCGAGGTGGACTTCGAGGACGTCACACACGAGTACGTCGAAGGCCAGCCCGTGCTGGTCGACTTCAACATCCACGTCAAGCCAGGCGAGACGATCGCCCTGGTTGGGCCAACGGGCGCGGGAAAGACCACGGTCACCGCGCTCGTCGCGCGCTTCTACGACGTGACGCACGGCCGCATCCTGATCGACGGGCACGACGTGCGCCACATCAAACGCCAGTCGCTATCCCAGCGCATGGGGCTGGTGCTCCAGGAGCCCTTCCTCTTTTCCGGCACCGTCACGTCGAACATCCGCTTCGGCCGACCGAACGCGAGCCAGGAGGACGTGGAGCGCGCGGCGAAAGCCGTGGGCGCCCACGACTTCATCATGCGACTGGAGAACGGCTACGAAACGATGCTGCACGAGCGCGGCCAGAACATCTCGGTCGGCCAGCGACAGCTCGTTAGCTTCGCGCGCGCGGTGGTATCCGACCCACGCATCCTCATCCTCGACGAAGCGACGGCGAACGTCGACACGCGTACCGAGGCGGTGATCCAGAAGGCGCTGGCCGATATGCTCCAGCACCGCACCTCGTTCGTCATCGCGCACCGGCTGTCGACGATTCGTAACGCGGACCGCGTGATTGTGATGGAGCACGGACGCATCGCGGAGCTGGGCACGCACGACGAGTTGCTGGCGCTGAACGGCCTCTACGCTCGCCTCTACCGGATGACGTATCAGGACGGCGACGGCAAGAACGGCCACGATGGCCACGGCGAGGCGGCGTTTGCCGGCCAGCCGCACCCCGCGGCAACGTAGGCAGTCTAGGTTCGACTCCAGCTGTCCCTTGTCATCGCGAACACCAACCGCTCACCGCGTTCCCCGTCCTCCATACACCCCGCCCGCTGAGCGACGCGCTGCGAGGCCTCGTTGGCCGGATCCATGAAGATCTCAATGCGCTCGAGCGGGAGCGACGCGAATCCCCAGCGCATCACCGTGCGGACAGCATCTGTCGCAGCTCCACGACCGCGGGCTTCGGCCGCAAGCCAATATGAGACTTCGCCTGTATGACGGTCAGGCTCAGCAACGACCAGTGAGATATTGCCGAGGAGCATGCCAGTCGCGGCGTCGGTGATGGCGAATCCGGCGTACGTAGGTTCCCGCAGCTGTTCCTCGATGGCGCGCCGAACGTCGTCCGGCGTCAGGTCACGCGGCTCCGTCGTCCAGCGAAGGACCTCTTCGTCGCGGGCGGACACGTACCATTCCGCGTCGTCCGGCTGCCATGTGCGGAGCGCTACGGTCGCCCCGCGCAGAGGTCGTATTGGGAGGGGGACCAGCATTGCACACTTCCAGCCTAACAGCGGCGGCCCGGGCGCAACTCAGCCATCGAGGGCATGGTAACACGGAGAGGCGTTTTCTTGACCGCGCAAAGAATCGTCCGATACTATTCGTGTGCCGTCCGAGGGCGATTAGCTCAGTGGCTAGAGCGCTTCCTTCACACGGAAGAGGTCGCAGGTTCAAGTCCTGCATCGCCCACCATTGAACATACGCCGAAGTGGTGGAATGGCAGACACGCTGCGTTCAGGGCGCAGTGCTCGCAAGGGCGTGTGGGTTCAAATCCCACCTTCGGCACCACCTTGACGAATACGGAGCGGGGATGAGCCTCGCTCCTGACGCGCGCTCGTAGCTCAGTGGATAGAGCGGTCGCCTGAGGCGACAGGTTGTGGGCGGCGCAGCGTGCTAGCATAGAAGACACGCGCTCGTAGCTCAGCTGGATAGAGCGCAGGCTTGCGGAGCCTGAGGTCGTGGGTTCAAGTCCCGCCGAGCGCACCACTTCTTCACACCACCAGATCCCGCACTCCTGGAGGTCGTCTCGCTGAATCCTCCACCCTTAACTGTCGCAGTCACAGGTTCCGCAGGGCAGGTGGGGTATAACCTTGTCTTCCGGATCGCTGCGGGGGAAATGTTCGGCAACGACGTGCCGATTCGCCTACGGCTCCATGAACTGGAGCCAGTCGCTCGGAGTGAAAAAGGCTACGCTGAAGGTAAGGTCTGGGCGCTCGACGCGCTTGCAATGGAGATCGGGGACTGTGCCTTTCCGTTACTACGGGATATGACGCTGACAAGCGACTTCAATGACGTCTTTGATGGTTGTTCTTGGGCGATAGTCCTCGGTGCAGTGCCGCGCCGCCAGGGCATGGAGCGCCGCGATTTGGTGCAGGCAAACGCTCCGACCTTCGCGCCACTTGGTGCGGCAATCGGCCGGCGCGCTGCCCCAGACGTGCGCATCTGCGTGGTCGGAAACCCTTCTAACACCAACTGCCTTATCGCGCGCGAAAACGCTCCTGATGTTCCGTCAGACCGATGGTTTTCGATGATGACTTTGGACGCGAACCGCGCGACGAGCGCCTTGGCAACCCGGGCGGGCGTCCACGTAACCGAGGTCTCCAACGTCTGCGTCTGGGGGAACCACTCAGCTACCCAGTTCCCGGATGCATGGAACGCCAAGATAGGCGGCAAGCCGGCGCCCGACGTGATCGCTGATGACGCATGGCTCAAGGAGAAGTTCGTGCCCTTCATTCAGAACCGTGGCGCGGAGGTCATTGCCGCACGGGGCGCCTCAAGCGCGGCCAGTGCGGCTAGCGCGGTCATCGATATGGTGCAAGCCATTCGTTCGCCAACTCCGAAGGACGACTGGGTCTCGCTGGGTGTCCGTGCTGGAGGCGAGTACGGCATTCCCGCTGGTCTCCAGTTTGGCCTGCCTGTCCAAAGTAGTGGTGAGACCTGGGAGGTAGCCGCAGGGATCGAACACGGGGAGTTCGCCCGCAGGATGATTCAAGCGAGCGCGGAGGACTTGCTGTCTGAAAGGCAAGCTGTCGAAGCTTACTTGCCGCGACAGTCGGTACGATAGACTAGGTACGCTGAGGTCGTGGGTTCGGGCGGACGCCCGCCCGTCCGGGCGAGTCCCGCCGAGCGCGCCACTCCGAGATGACAGCGGCAGGCCACACGGCCTGCCGCTTTGCTATTTTGCGCTGGCGATGATCCCCGCCTCTACCAGCGCGCTGATCTTCTCGTCCGGGTAGCCGAGGACCTCGCGCAAGACCTGGCGGGTGTGCTGGGCATGGCAGGGCGCGGGCGTGAAGTCGAACGGCGTGTCCGCGGACATTTTCCAGGCGAGACCCATGATCTCGTGCGCGCCCGCCTCCGGATGCTCCACGAGACGCCAGTAGCTGCGAGCGCGGAGCTGCGCGTCAGCGAAGAGACGGTCGGCGCTGCGCACGTCGGCAGCCATGACGCCGGCACGCTGCAGCGCGTGCATCAGCTCGTCGGCGTCGCGGTCACGCGTCGCGGCGGCGACGGCGGCATCGAGGTCATCGATGTTCGCGCGGCGCGCTTTCTCCGTGGCGAAGCGCTCGTCGGCGATGGCGAGCACGCGGGCGCTCGCGCGCCATTCGTCGTCGCTACCGACGGACAGCGCCAGCCAGCGGTCGTCGCCGCGACAGGGGTAGCAGCCATTGGGCGCGCGCGTCATATGGCGGTTCGCGGCCGCAACCGGCACCTCGCCCGTGAGCTGATAGTCGATGAGCTCCGGGCCGAGAAGCCGCGTCGTCGATTCGCGGTGCGACAGGTCGATGTAGGAGCCGCGGCCGCTGCGCTCGCGCTCGATGAGCGCGGCGAGGATCGCGGCGGCGGCGTGCGTGCCGGCGATGGGGTCGCTCAGGTTGATGCCGGGCGCTTCCGGCTCGTCGGCGCCGTAGCCGGTGATGGACACGAGGCCGGACAGCTGGTCGCTCGTCGCGCCGTAGCCGCCGTAGCTGGCCTCCGGCCCGCTATTGCCGAACGCTGGCATCGAGAGGTACACGATCTCCGGCCGCGCGGCGGCGAGCACGTCGCGACCGAGGCCCATACGGTCCATGGTGCCCGCGGAGAAGTTCTCGACGAGGATGTCGCTCACGGCGAGCAGCTCAAAGAACAGCGCGCGGCCTTCGGAGCGCCGGAGGTCGAGCGCAATGCCCAGCTTGTTGCGATTGCGCTCGTTGAAATAGCCGTGGCGGTTGTACGGTCGCTCGCCCGGCTGGGCGTCCGGGTAGACGCCGGCCTGGGCGCTGGGCGGCTGGCGCGGGCCACGGATCGGGTCGAGCACGTCCGGGCCTTCGACTTTGATCACCTGCGCGCCCATATCGGCGAGCAGCCGGGTGCAGTGCGGGCCCGCCCACACGAATCCGAGGTCCAGCACTCGGACGCCGGCCAGTGGGCGCGTGGGCGGGCCGGCGGCTGGCCTCGCGGGCGGTGAAGCGTTCGCCGGCGCGTCGTTCGGATCGATGCGAAACGGTAGGCCGGGCACGGTGAGTCGCCGCCCATCCGGTCCGTCGATCTGCTCGAAGAACTGGCGCGCGTTGAGCTGCGGTGACGAGAGCAGCTCAGGAATGGTGCACACGTATCCGAACGGCAGCCCCGCGCGCTGACCTGCTTCGAACACCTCTCGCTTCGCGCGCGCCGACGTGTGGTTGATGATCGCCGCGTGCATCTCGGCGGCGTGTTGGGTGCGCGAACCGATGTCCGCGAACTTCGCGTCGAGCAGGTCGCCGCCCAGGTGCTCGCGAAAGCGCTGGTACATGTCGCCCAGGCCGGAGATGATGCCGACGAAGCCATCGCGCGCGGGGTAGAGCCCCCAGCCAGCGAGCGCGCCCCAGCGACCGGTGCGCTTGCGCACCCGATGCAGGTACGCCCAGATCGCGGGCGAGTGCTCCATCATCGACACAGCGGCGTCGAGCATGGCGACGTCGACAAGTTGCGCGCCGACGCCAGCCGCGCGCTGGAGCAGCGCCGTCTCCGCCGCAACGAACGCTGTCAGGCCAGCCATCTGCTCGATCACCGCGCCGCCGAGCTTGAGCGGCTCGCGATCCGGCTCTCCTGTGAGGTCCATCAGCCCCATGAGCGCCTCTAGGATGAGCTCGTCGGCCTGATAGTCGCGGTAGGGGCCATCAAGGCCGAAGGGCGTGAGTGCGACGTAGACGAGGCGTGGGCTCGAGTCGCGCAGGTCGTCGTAGGTCAGGCCAAGTCGCGCCGCTTCCGCCGGAGCGAGCGTGGTAACGAACACGTCTGCATCGCGCAGCAACGAGCGAACGCTCTCGCCGTTGCGCTCATCGCTCCAGTCGAGCGTAGCAAGACGCTTTCCCTGTTCCAGGTGGGCGTATCGAACGGGGTGCCCGGCGCTAGGGCGCTGGACCGCGACGACATCGGCGCCGAGCTGCGCGAACATCGCACCGGCGTACCAGCCGGCCGGCCGCTCCGAGAGCTCGATGGCGCGCAGTCCTGTGAGTGGCGTGTGCATTACCATGCGTCAGCCGCTCGGCTGAGCCTTCGGTGCAAGCTCAGGCGAACGCTCACGAAGCCTAGCGGACGGTGACGGGCAGCGATAGCCCCGGCCCGCTGAGCGAGCTATGTTAGGACGCGGCGGGTGAAGTTGCGAACGCCGATGGCCGTCAACGATGCGAACGCGACGCAGAGCGCCCCCAGGAACACCAACGCGTGCATGTGGGGCAGCTCCGGCGTGAGCGTCGAACGCAGGCCCTCGCTCATGTACACCACAGGGTTCACCAGCACGACGATCTGGAGCCAGCGCACCTCCTCCAACCGCGCCCACGGGTAATAGACACAGCCGAGGAACGTCATCGGCACCACGATCATGGCGAAGATCAAGCTTATCTGCCGCGGGTTGAAGGACGTACCGATGGCCAGCCCCAACGAACCGGCCGTGAAGCTGGACAGCGCCATGACCACCACGAGGAGCGGCCAGTTGTCGACGTGGACCGAGACGTGCGTCGCCGGTACGAGGTACACGAGGGGAAATACCACCAGTCCCGACAGCACCGCCTGGATCGCGCTGAAGGTCACTTTTTCCAGGGCTACGGCGGCGACCGGGAGCGGCGCCATCACGCGATCTTCGATCTCATGCGTCGTCCCGAACTCAGTCACGAGCGGCAGCGCCGCCGCAAAGATGCCCTGCGTCACCATCGCGACGGCGACGAGGCCCGGCACCAGGATCGTCGCGAAGCTCTGGCCGCCGCCGCCGGGAATGCCCTGCCCGATCTTCGGGAACACGTACGTGAAGACGAAGACGAAGAGCAGCGGGTTCATCACGGTGCGCGTGAGGAACGGGAAGAGATCGCGTAGGAGCACGCGGGCGTCACGCAGCATCAGTCCGCTGAACGCGGCCGTGTACATCCCCGCGCGCGATGGCTGCACGCGACGCTCTTCCTTCGTGGCGACACGCTCAGTCACGCAGATCCCTCCCGGTCAGTCGAATGAACACGGTCTCGAGCGTTGGCTCGGTGAGCGCGATGTCGCGCAGGCGATACGGCTGCGCGATTTCCACGATGCGTGGCAGGAGCCCATCAATACGCGAGGCCATGACGCGCAGCCCTGTTGGCGTCCCCTCCACCTCGGCGACGCCCTCGAGGCGCAGCAGCTCCTCGCTCAGCCCGTCCATCGCCTGATCGAGCGTTAGCTCGACCACGGTATCGGCGCCGACCGTGCGCTTGAGGGTGTCCGGCGTGTCGCAGACGAGAATCTTGCCGTTATCGATGATGGCGACCCGGTCGCAGAGCCGATCTGCCTCATCCATGTAGTGCGTCGTGAGCAACACCGTCGTGCCGCGCTGCCCCATCTCTTCGATGATGCCCCACAGCGCGATGCGGCTCTGCGGGTCGAGACCAGCGGTTGGCTCATCGAGAAAGAGCACGCTCGGCTCGTGGGCGAGGGCGCGGGCAACTTGAAGGCGCTGGGCCATGCCGCCAGACAGCTCGTCTGGCATCGCTTTCGCGCGCTCAACCAGGCGAAACTGCTCCAGCAGCTCGCTGGCGCGGGCGCGCGACGCGCGATGACTGATGCCAAAGTAGCGACAGTGAAAGTACAGATTCTCCCAGACCGTACAGGACCGGTCAAGCGTGTTGAACTGCGTGACGACGCCAATGCGGCGCTTCACGGTCGAAGGGTCAGCGACAACGTCGACGCCGTCCACGACGGCACGGCCAGCGGTCGGCAATACACGGGATGTGCAGATGCCTACGGTCGTCGTCTTGCCCGCGCCGTTCGGCCCGAGCAATCCGAAGACTTCACCACGCCGGACGAGGAGATCGATGCCGTCGAGGGCGCGCACCGATTGGATGCCTGCGTACACCTTGACGAGCTGCTCACAGACGATGGCCTCTTCGTGACTCATGTTCGCGCTTGAATAGTATCACGGCGGCCCGCACGCGCTTCCCGGCCAATGATCTGCTCAGGAACCGAGTCGCTCCGGCAGCCCTATCAGACGAGCGCCTGGATCCAGGCCTGATGCTCGGCGTAGTGATCGTAGGTGTTGCCGGCGATCCACCCGAGGATGGGTGCGCCGCTGTCTTCGCCAGGCTCATCCGGCTGGTCGTGAGAGTAGGTGAGGAACAGGTCGGCGTCGGTCAGGCCAGCCAGCGCGGCAAGTACTTGCTGGTGCGCCTGCTGGAAGGCCGCAAGCACCTCCGTCAGTGAGCGATCCTTGTTGTGCTGATAGATGATCTCGTTGAGGCCAACCTCATCTGTGTTCAGGTAGGTCTGCTCGTCGAGGCCCATGGTGGTGTAGCGAGGGTGGCCTTGCAGCAAGGCAGCGAGACCCTGCTCCCAAATGGTCAGATGGGCCAGGTGGTCTCTAGCTGACCAGCCCTCGGAGGGGCCCGGCGCGACGAGCTGGGCATCGCTCAACTGGCTGATGGTTTGTTCCAGGGCGGCGCGCGACCGCTGGATGCGCTGCAGGAGCTCGTCCTTGTCCCTCGGCAGTGGTTGTGATTCGTTATCCATCATCTCTTCTTTTAGCCGAGCGCCGACGTGATGCTGCCAACACCACCCGGAGGAGTGCAGGGTGGTACCCCCGGCAGGGATCGAACCTGCGACCTACGGTTTAGGAAACCTCACCGCCAGGTGGGGATGACTCTAGAGCAATTCGAATCTAAGAACCTCGCTGCTCAGCCCTCGTTCTCTTTGCACACCGTCGTTCGCCGTCATTTCGGCTGAGAGCGACGGTGCGAATGTAGCCTGCAAGGCACGAGTTGTCAAGGCGTGAGACGGTCTCGCACTATCCGCCGTGGAAAGCTCTGAGAAGAGCTTGCTGGAGCGCCGCGCTTCGCCGATCGACCTGTTTGTGCAAACCGGCCCACGCGCTCGCTGAGTGTCGGTTACGCGAGCCCACGACAACGGCCTGGACACCAGAAGCCCGGCTATCGCGCCGGGCTTCTGGTGCAGCTGGCGCCTCCGCTACTACTGAGCATCCCGATTTTCTGCCTTCAAGATTCGCGACTCCGCCTTGGCGTTGCTGCCCACGTTGGAAGTCGCCCCCACTTTACCATCCGAGGCTGGCCGTGGATCGACGGCCTCGGTCTTGCCATTCCTTTTATTCCTGCCCGTTGGCGTTCTCTTCCTTGGCCTTTGTCGGCCAGCCCGGCCTTCGGCCCCGGCTCGTTGTCTTCCGTTGCGTCGTGAGGAGACCTGTTTCGCAGACGTTACCTTCGGCGCGCTGTGAGTTTCCTCGTCTTCGCGGTCCTCTTCGTCTTGGTCACCTAAATCGATTTCACCGAATCCAAGGAACCGAATGCGGCGCGCGACCCAGTTCCAAAGCACGGCGCCCAAGTGTGCCGGCACGCGGAGCACCGCCAGCAGCATCGGGATACCGTGTCGCACCGCGGTGGCTGTCCAATCCATTAGCATCGCGACGAGGCGCAAGGGCCACTCAATGAACTTCACGCCGATAGCAAACAGCGCATTGGGAACAGCCCGAAGGGACCATCCGGCCACGACGGCACCGAGGCCCGCGATCGCGGCCAGGATGGCCTGCGATAGCACGGGAGCTGTCGCCTCGATCTCTCCGCGGAGGAACGCGAACGACTCCGTCGTCTGGACGCCCTTCCACAGCCCAATGAGAAAGAACGAGGCGATCGCGCCAGAGATGCAGAGATAGCAGGTCATCCTTAGCCGAGCAAGCCAATCTTCCCGCAGCCTGTTCCACGGTGCCAGGTCCGTCAGCTCCGCCAGGTCCAGCAGCACTGTGCCCCAAAGGGTGAAGCTCACGAGCAGCCCGACTGACACCACTGGCAGAGTGTGGTCCCTTAACAATGACGGACTAGTGCCGAATCCCCAGGCCTCTAGAACGAGAGCGAGGATTGCAACTTCAGTGGAAAGGGCCAAGAGGAACAGCGCTACGTAGACGAACGCGCCGATCACTCGTTCCCAGGGCCAAACGTCGGTTGCGTTCGCCAGGGCGGCCAGCGCCGACCGGGAATGCTCCGCCAACGAGTCCGCCGCTTCGGTCAGATCCTCGCTCGCGTGGCCGAGCACCGCGAGCATGAACCGCCGCATCTTCAGCGAGGCCCGCCGCACGGGCTTGTACAGCGCCGCCACCACAATCAGGGACACTATCGTTAATGCCGCGATCTTCAGAAACATGCTGACCTCCTCCTAACGAAGTAGACTGACGATAGTCTCAGCGCGCACACCGGCATGCACGAAGTGCACGTCGGCGGCACCAGCCCTCACGAGGAATTGGCTCCAGTCCTCTCGGGCTCGCGTGAACAATGCCGGGTTGTTCTCAGATAAGACCACGACCACGTTTACCCCTTGGAGCTTCACAGGGAGGATGAGTCCTGCAGTATCCGCCATGTCGGAGTAGATGATGAGGTTGCACGTCGCTGCTGTTGGCGCGGCCTCGAACAGCAGACCTGCTTTAAACAACGCTCCAACGATGTCCGTGCCTTGAACGGGCTCCCAACGACCTCCCTCGAGTTCGGCTGCCGCCGTGTCGATGACTGCCTCGAACTTCGTCCTGAATGTGGCTTCACAGGTCTCGGGGCGGTCGTCTGGTGTGGCCGTCGCAAGGAACGGATTAGCCGGTTCAGGAGGTACTGGCGTTGGGCAGACCGGAGCTGGTGGGAAGATCTGATCGAAGTAGGTCTGTGCCGGTGAGAAGCTGTCGTTGGAGATGGTCGCAGTCGTCCACGCATCGCCGGGTCGCACTGCGCCGCGAAACACCCTAACGGACAGCGACCGATTGCGATCCACCTCATTGGCCTTCAGCGACACGGTAATGTCTACCAGCGAAACGTTTACGCGCTTCGGACTTATTGGCGTCTGTTCAGATCCAAGGTCGGCCACCACCTCCTTCTCGATCTGCGCCTGCTCCGGCTCCTCGTACATCGAACAGCCCGCAGCCGACCACAGAGCAGCGAAAAGGAGCAAGGCGATGGCAGCCGTCGCTGGAAGTATGGATTTGATAAGCCTATGCATTATGTGATCCCCCTCCTACTCGGGATGAACATTATCGGTACAGCAGACTTTGGAGTGCAGCTTGACCAGCCGCGCCCAGCGAGGAAGACTGGAGCGGACTGCTGTGCAGGGCCCCGTCTCGCCGCAGGACCCCGTCACGGCGTCTACCGCCACCAGCCACGCTCGGGCCATCCCAGCCTCGCGTGGCTGGTGCTCCTTTGCGCCGACTACGCTCCCATCGAATTCACCTCCATTCCTCGTCTGCTAAGATCCATCCTCTACCGTTGGGCGGCGAGCCCGTCCTCTTGAGCTCTCCTCAGCTCCGGAGCGGCCATCCATCGATGCCTCTGCGCTCGACCGCGAGTTGTGTCGATAATAATGGCACGATCAGGATATTACAAGAGCACTTTATGTCTTAATTAGTGCACTACCATGCATCTCTAAGCGCACTTGACGCCATGTTTTGGTCCGATGTAGAATATACACATTCATGAAAGTGCGGAGGGTAGACCATGACTGGCACGCAGGCGGCACAGGCCATTGCAACAAAGCGTACTCGGCGGACGGACATCGAACGTTTCGCCCTGCTGTATGAGGTTGCGTACAAACACCATACGGAAGGCTGGACTCGAGAAGAGCTCGCCGGACACTACGAATGCGACGTCACGACGGTTGCCCGTTGGCTCTCTGACGCCAACAGAAATGACATCATTACGACGAGGGTTTCGCCCAAACTCCCCACCCTCCTGAATGCGGAGAGGAACCGACGTTTGGAGGAAGAGTTGCGTGATCGGTTCGTCAACCTGCAGCAGGCCGTCGTCTTATCCGGGTTTAGCAACGGCTACGCGACCAAGGGGTCCGATGAACAATTGAATGTCCTGGAAAACTATTTGCACTGCCTAATTGCGTACGGCTTTGCCAACCACGTAGCCGCTACTCGGTTTCGACGGGGAGACCACATCGGCGTTGGCGGCGGCCGTGGTAATTGGTTCTGGGCCTATCATATGCCCCAGACCGACTGGAGCGACGGTCAAGTCACATCGCTCGCCACGCAAACCGCGAGCCAGCTTTGGGGTCAAGATGGCGCCCACATCGAAAGCATGGACGCGGATCAGGTTGCGGCGAGACTGCACAGCATCACGGGCGCTCGCTTGACCCTAGCTGGAATGCCGGTATCTCCGAAC
>JBAROU010000260.1:0-2863 GCA_049642385.1 Dehalococcoidia bacterium
CGCACGATGATCCAGCGCACCTTCGAGCGCACGCGGCGCATCGAGTTGAAGCTTGGCGTCGAGCCATCCCACTACGAGCCGGGGGCGCCCCGTGAGAAGCAGCGCGAGCAGCCTGCCCCGCAAGCACGGGACAGCGGCTCAACCGAGGAACGCGACTCGATCTCGGTCGGAGGGCGCTCTTGAGTGAGATCAGCGCGGGGACGACGACCGCCGAAGTCATCCCCACCGGCAACACCTACGACAAATACGGGTCCACCAATCCTGTCGTCAAGCGACTGATGACCGGATTCCACCGGCAGATGGACGAGCTGCTTTCAAACGCGGCGCCGGCATCGATCGTCGATGTCGGCTGCGGCGAAGGAGTACTGACAGAGCAGTGGGCCGAGCGCCTCGGCGACGGTCGCGTCGTCGGCATCGATCTGGCCGACCCCAAACTCTCGCAGGAGTGGGCAAAGCGCAGACGCGCCAACCTCGAGTTCATCACCGGGCAGGGGGACGGCCTGCCATTCGCCGATGGTGAGTTCGAGATCGCCACGGCAATGGAGGTGCTCGAACACGTACCCGACCCCGGGGCGGTGCTCGGGGAGATGGCCCGCGTGTCGTCGAAGTGGATGCTGGTGAGCGTTCCACGGGAGCCGCTCTGGCGCGGACTCAACATGGCTCGAGGCGCCTACCTGAAGGGCTGGGGCAACACCCCGGGCCACCTCAACCACTGGTCGAAGCGTTCCTTCGCCGCCCTGCTCCGGAACTACGGTGAGGTCGTCGAGTTGTGCTCGCCGTTCCCGTGGACTATGGCGCTGATCCGCGCCTCCTAACGTGACCGAACCCGCGCAAGCGGACGCCGGCAACAGCGCGGGCGCAGACCGCGAGATGTCGTTCAGGCGCGGCGCCAGCCTGCTGTCGATACTGGTCGCGATCACCGGCCTGCTCACCTACGGTTTCTTCGCGGTCGCCTCGCACACGCTCGGCGCATCCGCCTATGGCGGTATCGCCGTGCTGTGGGGCGCCGTGTTCATCACCGCGTCGATCATCTACCGTCCGGTCGAGCAACTTCTGTCGCGCACGATCGCCGAGCATCTTGCCCGCGATCAGGCCGCCGGCCACGCGCTACGCGTCGCGGGAGCGATCCAGCTCGGATTGGCGGGGCTTTTCCTGGCGGTCGTGCTTCCGCTTCGCCCTCTGCTCGAGGACGATTTGTTCAAAGGCGATGCGACGCTCTACTGGGCGGCCGTCGCGGCCGTCGCGTTCTATGCGGCCAGCTACTTCGCGCGTGGCTTCCTCGCGGGACAGCGTCGCTTTGGTCTGTATGGCGGCCTCGTGTTACTGGAGTCGACTTCACGCTGCCTGATCGGAGTGCTCGCGGCGATCGGCCTGTTCACCGGACGCGACCCGTTCGCGATCGCCGTCGCCGCCGCGCCTTTGCTGAGCCTGCTGGTCGTGCCGTGGGCACTGCGCCACCAGGTGAAGCGGATGTCGAGCCCGGCCCCACGCGATGGAGCCGCGCAATCCGAGTTCAAGGCGGCGCACGGCCTCGGCTTCGCCGCCGCGGTGCTGGTCGTGATGTCGGCCGAGCAGGCGATCTTGAACCTGGGAGTGCTGATCGTGTCGCTGACCGCCGGCGGCGATGCCAACAAGCAGGCCGCGCTGGTGTTCAACGCGCTGCTGATCGCACGCGCCCCGTTGCAGTTGTTCCAGGCCGTGTCGACGACGATGCTGCCGCATTTGACACGCCTGATGGTGGTCGAGCGTGCCAATGCGCTCAAGGGCGAGTTCGGGCAGACGGTCAGGCGAACGATCCTCGCCTGCCTGGCGTTCGGCGGCGCCACGGCGATCGGGCTGCTGGCAATCGGGCCCTGGTTCATGAGGCTGGTGTTCGGAGACGAGTTCGTCTATCAACGTGGCGGGCTGGCGCTGGTCGCGGTCGGCACGGGCCTTTATCTTGCTGCCACGACACTCAACCAGGCGGCGCTCGCGCAGGGCCGAGCGCGCCTGGCGGCAAGCTGCTGGGCCGCAACGGCGATCTTCTTCACCGTCTTCCTGCTGGTCGCGCAGATGAGTCCGGTGCGCGAAGTCGAGATCGTCTTCCTGGCCTCGGCAGCTCTCTTGTTCGGTCTGCTGCTGCTCGTCTACAGGCGCCCGATCGAGGCCGGTGAGCATCCGATTGAGCCCGGTTCGACCGAAGAGCTGGAGGCACGACTGGCGGCCGCGGATGAGGGCAGCTAGGTGATGGGCTGCGGCTACTCCGCCCCGGCCGCCGCGGCGATCTCGCCGTAGGCGACAGCCGGATCATCGGCGCCGAACACCGCCGAGCCGGCGACCAACAGCGTCGCGCCTGCCTCGGCGATCGGGCCGGCGGTTGTCGCCGAGATGCCGCCATCGACCTGGATCGGCAGGTCGGGGCCTGCCAGCTTGCGCAACCGCTTGACCTTCTCGTAGGAGGCCTCGATGAACGCCTGTCCGCCCCAACCCGGGTTGACCGTCATGCAGAGAATCAGGTCCACCGACTCGACCAGTTCGCTGCATTCGTCGGCTGGCGTGCCCGGGTTGAGCGCGAGGCCGGCCGCACAGCCCGCCTCACGGATTGCCTTGAGCGTGTGGTGAATGTTCGGAGTGGCTTCGTAGTGGACCGTGATCGAGTCCGCGCCCGCGTCGACGAACGACTGCACCTGCCGCTCGGGTCGCTCGACCATCAGATGGCAGTCGAGCATGCCGCCGGCGTCATGCACCTGATCGCGGATCGACTCAACGATCACCGGACCAATCGTTATCGGGGGCACGAAATGGCCGTCCATCACATCGACTTGGATGATCCGCGCACCGGCATCGAGGACGATCGCGACTTGCTCTCCCAACCGGGAATAAT
>JBAROU010000001.1:0-5211 GCA_049642385.1 Dehalococcoidia bacterium
ATCATGTTCCGAGCCTCACTGTATGCGGCTTGTGCGACGTATCGATCGCCACGTCGCCCGCCGCCTCCATGCTGTCCAGCGCCTTGTTGACGGTGTGCTCGCCGAGGTCGTGGGTCTTCTTGCACCACAAACGCAACTCCGGCTTCCCCATCTCGCCGTGCCGCTCCAGCCCCTGCCGAATCGCAACGATGCCGGCATCCGTCTTTGTTGGCCGGCCCCCCGCGTCGGGAAAGTAGATCACGTCGGGGTCGGCAGCGCCGAAGACCGTGCCGCCATCGCGGTTCACGACGTCCAGCGTCAGCTCGGTGGCCGTATCGTCTCGGTCCTTGGCCGCCCACACCGTCACACGCTCCAGCGTCCGCCGGTCGGCTGCGCGCTTGACGTGCAGCGTGAAGATCGTGTCTGCCAAGTCCTTCCAGCGAGTCGCACCCGCCACGCGCTGTGTGGGCCAGTTGATCGCCTTCCCTTGGGTGCGCTTCCTCGCGTTGACCAACACCAACACGGCGGGGGTTGGCTCGAACTGATCTTGGAAGGCGCGCAAGACTCGGTAAAACCGCTCCGCGACGTCCGGGTTGCTGATCTCGGCGTCGCCGAGAAGCTGATCTCTGGTGTCGATGATCAGGAGCGACAACGGGCGCTTCGCCCGCCGTTCCGCCTCTTTACCATGCTTCAGCAGCGCCAGACGGCCTGCGTCGGTCAGGATGTTGATCGGCGAGCTTCGGCAATCGACCACATACGGATAGCCATACGCTGTTCGCAGCTTGTCGAACATCGCCTCGGGATCAGACTGTCGCTTGCGCGCGGCAACGCTCGCCAGGCCCCGATAGAGGAGTGCGAAGCGGCGTCGGAGGCGCGGCGCACCCATCTGCCCGTCGAGCAGCACGACTGCGCCTCGCTGCACACGGCGATCGGCGAGACGTGCGCCAGCGTGCACGTGTGACGCGATGGCTTCAGCGAGGAACGACTTCCCTTGCCCTTCGTCATCGACGAGGAGCGCGATCTGGTCGCGCATGATCAGCCGGTCAACGATCGGCGTCGGCGGCGTGTCCGGCGCGTCGAAGTCCACCGGCTCACCGCCGATAGCATCGCTAGCATCGCCCGCACGGGCTGTGACGACGTGGCGCATCGTGCGCTCGCCATAGGTCTCGTTGCCTCGCCACTCGTCCCACTTCGGGCGCAGCAAGCCGCTCCGCCTGTACAGCCGGTCGATGCGCTCGGCATCGCGGTTCGTCCAGAACGCGAGCCGCCTGCACAGCGCGAGGTCGGCTTCGCTGTCCGACTCGTACCCCGTCCTGTCGCCCACCCACAACCGCCGGAACGCTTCGCCGTTCTTCGCACGCTGCGCTTTCGCGATCAGCTCGTCGTCTGTGTGTTGCGCCGCCTGTTCGTAGCCGTCTCTAGGCTCTGGCTCTCGCTTTGCGAACAGGCGCTCGTGGAGCGCGTCGATCTCGGCCTGTCGGTCGTGGATGTCTCGTGGCGTATTCGGCAGATGTTGGCCGGTCATAACGAAATACCGGCCGGTGTCGTACACCTCCACCTGGCGTCGGTCCTTGAGCTTCTTGACGCGGTTACCAGGCGGCAGCTTCGCGCGGCAGATGATATGGACGCCCTCGCCGCTCTGCGACACCTCCGCGTAACTGTTCAGGTCATTGATGATCGCTCGCGCCCACTTCTCGATCTGGCCGGTCTCGGGGTCTCGGCAGTGGTCGAGGTCGACGCCGCAATACTCGTCTTGCTCGGTGAAGACGAAGCCGGTACCCGCGAAGCCCTCGGCGTCACGCGCTTGCTGGCGCGTGAGCCAGGTGCTCGGGTCGGTCGTGCTCGCGAGCTGGCCGTCAGGCTGATACGGCACCTTCGTGGCCTTACCGTTGCGCTGCTCGATGCGATAGACCACCCACTGATCGAGATCGCGAAGTTCGCGCGGGATAGCGCTCATACTCGCCGCTCCTTGACGACGACGCGGCGACACCGACACTCGCCAGTACCGCATCGCGAGCCCGGCACACTCGCGGCGGCTGCTGTGTGGGTGACAAGCGCGACGGTCTCGGAACGCTGTTCCTGGATGACCTTTGGAATGCCCCGTGGCCGTGTTATAATGATGGACTTCGACATTTCGTACCTCCGATGCGAAATTGTCGATGCCGTCCTCGAGGTCGCCCGCCTAGACGCGGGCGGCTTCATGGTCAGGCGGCACCTTTCCCGTTACGTCGTCCCCTGCTCGTTGCCTCTCGCTCGCCCCAAAGCGCAAGCGGAACACCTCGATGGCGTTTGAGGGCCATCGCCTTGCCCCACGCGCTAGCACCGCCGGGGAACGAGCGCGATGCGGCGACGCCCGCTCGACGGCCGGCGTCGGGGTCCTTCGCATGAAGCGCGTGGGCAGCTTTGGTGGCGCGGAGCTTGCGCATCGTGCGGCGCTGCCGGTCGAGGAAGTCCAGGACGGCGAGCGGTAGATCACTCGCCACGGCTGACCCGCCTTAGCTCGCGTGAGTCAAACCGGCGCCACCCGCCACGGGGCCGGTATGCGCGGACGTAGCCGCGACGCTCCCACGCACGGAGCGTCTGTTCGTGTACGCCGAGGTATCGCGCCGCTTCGCTGATCGTTAGATAAGACAAAGCCGGGGGGAACCTTCCTGCTGGGCATGCCCAGCACGTCGGATCCTTCCCCGGCTGTCGTGAACGTCACGCAGTCCGGCTATTCGGTTGTCACGTCATACTAGCGAACGCCTTAGCTTCTGTCAAGTTCTCGTCTTAGTCTCGTTTACTCGTCGCTTTGCGGTAGCTCGCGATGGCTCGCTTGGTGGCCGTCTGTTTGGTGTACCTTTCGACCATCCGGCTCCCTGGCGTCCAGCCGCCGAGCCGTCGTAGTTCGCCCTCTTGTACGCCGCTATCCGACAGCGCGGTCGCCCACGTGTGCCGGAGCGCGTGTGGGCGAAACCCGTCGGGGTCGAGCCCTGCTTCTTGTGCGCGGCGTCGGAGCATCAGATACAGGCCGCTCTTGCCAATCCTGCCCCCGCCCTGGTGACTGATAAAGAGCGCGTCGCTCCTGTCCCACTCCGACTTTCGGCGTTCGTACTGCTTGCGCCGGTTCAGGTAGACGTTGATCGCGCGCATCGTCTCGGGTGTAAGCGGCGCGAACGCTTCATTACCGCCCTTGCGCGTGATCGAGATGCCCGGGTCGCGCCACTCGATGTGTTCGATGTTCGCGTTCCGTAACTCCATCGACCGCAGCCCGCCCCACCGCAACGTCAGGATGATCGCGCGGTCGCGCAGGCCCCACAAGGTCTTGTCTCGTTTACACACCGCGAGGAGCTTGTCGATGTCTTCGTCGCGGAGGATGGGCGTGGTCTGTTCGGGCACTTTCGGCGGCGAGATTTTCGCCATCGGAGTGCTGGTGATCTCCCCGTCCTCATGCAAGTATTTGAAGAACTGCTGCGCCCCCGCGAAGTCCGCGCGTAACGAGGCCGGCTTGACGCCGGACGCGCGGATAGCGACGAGCCACATTTCGACATGTTCCCGCCGGATCGCCTGGAGCCCTTTCATCCCCTTAGCTTGTAGGAACGTCAGGAGCTTCGTCGCGCTCCGGGTGTAGTTGTCCACCGTGCCGGCCGCGCGTTTGACGCCCAGCGAGCCGCGGAACTTGTGGACGGCTAGCTCGAAGTCCTCACAGAGAGCTACACTCCCGGTTTGTGTGTCGGTTTCAGATTGTAAGTGTTGTTTTGGGCGTGCGGATGCTCGCCCACTCGATACGCTTGCTCGTGTTAGTTTACGTGTCGCCATCGTATCTCCGATCTTGAATGGTGCCGAGGGGCGGACTCGAACCGCCGACACCTACATTTTCAGTGTAGTGCTCTACCAGCTGAGCTACCTCGGCACCTGTCTCGCATTCTAGCGGTGGCGTCTTTCGCCCAGCAAGGCGACGCGCGTAGCGTGTAGCCACGTGCGTCGCTATACTGGCGCGGATGTCGACACTACTCATCGCATCACTCGCGTCTGGCGATGGCCGTACGACCGTCGCGGCCAGCCTCGGCGCGTCCCTTGCACAGGATGGCCTGCGCGTCCTGCTGCTGCGCGTCCGCTCCTCCTCCGACCCCGACGCTGCTGCCGAGGACGATGCGCGAGCGCTCGCCACCGTGCCCGGCTGCGCAGGCCGGGCCGCCGTCAGCGAACAGGATGCGCTGGCGCACGCTGCCGAGACGGATGTCTGCGTCATCGAAGCGCCCGCGGGCCCGCCCGGCGAGCTGGCGTCGCGCCTGTCCGCCAAGGTCATCCTCGTCGGCCAGGCGGCCGATGATCAGCGCCTGGCCGACCTAAAGACGACCGCCGCATCGTTCGGCGACGCGCTCGTCGGCGTGATCATCACGCGTCAGCCGGTGCGACGGCTTGCATCGGTACGCACAGCCCTCGAAGAGCGCGGCCTAACTAGCCTGGGCGTGCTTCCCGAGGACCGGCTGCTCGCTGGCCCAACCGTGCGCGAGCTCGCCGAGGCGCTCCACGCCTCGCCGCTGTTTGAGAACGGCGAGCAGGACGAAGCGGTCGAGCATGTCATGATCGGTCCCATCTCGTCTGATCCCGGTCAGCCGTACTTCCTCCAGCACGGCAGCAAGGCGGTCATCCATCGCTCCGATAAGATGGACCTCCACCTCGCAGCGCTCGCCACCGAGCCCGAATGCCTGATCCTTACCGGCGTCCAGCAGCCCAGCCCGTATCTCATCGACCGCCTCGCCGGCGGCGATCTCGAAATCACGGTGCTCCAAGTGCCTGCGACGACCTCGAACGCGGTCGAGGCGCTGGATGACCTGTACACCAGCACGCGCTTCACCGGCCGCCGAAAGC
Source organism: Dehalococcoidia bacterium (assembly GCA_049642385.1). Lineage (GTDB taxonomy): Bacteria > Chloroflexota > Dehalococcoidia > DSTF01 > RBG-16-68-14 > JBAROU01. Next base: position 4,834 of record JBAROU010000001.1, read on the forward strand.
TTGAGCGCGCAATCGAACTCTGCCGCGAGCACGTCGATATGGCGCGTTTGCGCGCCGCGCTCCGTTAGATCCCTAAATACAACGCTCGTCGTTAGGAAGTTGAGCCCGTCGACGGGGTCGAGGACGGGTTGCCCGGTTGCGCTGACTTCCGCCTATCGGCTGCGCGTCGCCCGCGGTTCGCCGGCGAAGGGTTCGCCGCGGCAGGTTGCGGGGCGGGAGCTGGTTCTGTTGTCGGCGGCTGAACGGGCGGGGCAGGCGCTGGGGGCGGCGTTGCAGCCCGCGCGGGCGCCGGTTGCGACGCCGGAGCGCGCTCCTGCGTCGGTGGTTGCGGCGGAGCGATCGTGGCCTTGACCGACGCGACGCGCGCATCCCTTGTGT
>JBAROU010000009.1:0-3265 GCA_049642385.1 Dehalococcoidia bacterium
GAACATGAAGACGCCGATCGGGCGCTTTGGATCCTTCAGCCCCGCGCGCGAGCGGCGCACGGCCTTCGAAATGACGTTGATCGCTTCGTCCTGCCCGATCACCCGTTCGTGGAGCGTGTCTTCCATGTGCAGCAGCCGGGCCTGCTCCTCGCTCGCGATGCGCGCGACCGGGATGCCGGTCCACATGCTCACCACGTCAGCGATGTCGTCTTCGGTAACGATGGGGAGATCGGCCGCTTCCGTTGCGCCCAGCTCCTCCTCCATGTGCTCCATGCGTTCCTGGAGCTTCACCTCGCGGTCGCGCAGCTCAGCCGCGTATTCGTACTGCTGCGAGCTGATCGCCGTGTCCTTCTCCTTGCGCAGGCTCTCGAGGCCGCGTTGTACCTCCTTAAGGGAGGGCGGTGTGGACGAGCGCTTGATGCGTACCCGTGACGCCGCTTCGTCGACCAGGTCGATCGCCTTGTCTGGTAGGAAGCGGTCGGAGACGTAGCGCGAGGCCAACTCGGCCGCGGCGCGCAGCGCCTCGTCGCTGATGATCAGCTTGTGATGCTCCTCGTAGCGCTCCTTGATGCCGCGCAGGATGTCGATCGTCTCCTCCGCGCTCGGCTCCTCGACGATTACTGGCTGAAGGCGCCGCTCTAGGGCCGCGTCCTTCTCGACGTACTTGCGGTAGTCATCCAGCGTCGTCGCGCCGATGCATTGCAGCTCGCCCCGCGAGAGCGACGGCTTCAGGATGTTGGCCGCATCCACGGCCCCCTCGGCCGCGCCGGCGCCCACGAGCATGTGCATCTCGTCGATGAACAGCACGCAGTTGCCCGCGTTCTTCAACTCGTCGATGACCTTCTTCAGGCGCTCCTCGAACTCACCGCGGTACTTCGTTCCCGCGACCAGCCCGCCGATGTCCAGCGTGACCAGCCGCTTGCCTTGCAGCGTCTCCGGCACGTCGCCGCTGGTAATGCGGTGCGCCAGCCCTTCGGCGATGGCGGTCTTGCCCACGCCGGGCTCCCCGATCAGTACCGGGTTGTTCTTCGTGCGCCGCGAAAGGATCTGGATCACACGCTCGATCTCGCGTTCCCGTCCGATCACCGGGTCCAGCTTGCCCTGGCGAGACGCGCTCGTCAGGTCCATGCCCAGCTGGTCGACCGTCGGTGTGCGTGTCGACGTGCGCGCGCCCGAGCCGGAGCTCTGCGGCATGCTCTGCGAAAGGATGCGTGTCGTTTCGGCGCGCACCTTCTCCAGGTTCACGCCAAGGCTCTCGAGCACGCTCGCGGCAATGCCCTCGCCCTCGCGGACGAGGCCGAGCAGCAGGTGCTCCGTGCCGATGTAGTGGTGGTTGAGGCGGCGCGCCTCGTCGACAGCGAGTTCGATCACCTTTTTCGCGCGCGGCGTCAGGCCGATCTCGCCCACGGTCTTCTGGTCGCCCCGCCCGATGATGAACTCGACGGCGGAGCGCACCTTGCTCAGTTCGACGCCCAGGTTCGACAGCACCTTCGCGGCTACGCCGTCGCCCTCGCGTACGAGACCGAGGAGCAAATGCTCCGTACCGATGTAGTTGTGATTGAAACGCTGCGCTTCTTCTTGGGCGAGCGTCAACACCCGGCGCGCGCGTTCTGTGAATTTGTCAAACCGATCAGCCATATTAATAGCTCCCTATCCCTCGAATTCACCTTAGCACACGGCTTTCGGCGAAGTCCAGAACGCTCAGACACCCTCTGCTAGATGGATGTCTGTTCTTCTTAGTCCTGCGGGGTAGCGGGGCTATCAGGCCCTATCGGTTCCTCGCTGTGCTCCTCGTCTGTGGTCAATGCTTCGGCTGCTGTATTGTCGTCCGATGCGTCTCCGGCAGCCTCCGCAATGATCTTCTCCGGCTCCTCCGCTGCGACCGGCTCGCCCGGCGTCGTCTCGTCAGCGGCGGGCGCCTCTGCCGTCTCCAACGGTGGAGCTTCTTCGGTCGTTACGTCTTGCTCTGGCGCTTCTTCCGCAACAGGCGCTTCGGCGGTGGGTTCTTCTTCGGCAAGCGGCGCTTCGGCGACTGACTCTGGTGCCGGCGCCTCTTCGGCATGCGGCGCTTCGGCGACTGACTCTGGTGCTGGCGCCTCTTCGGCAAGCGGCGCTTCGGCGACAACTTCGGCTGCCGACTCCTCGTCCGTGGCCGCCGGCATCTCGCTCGTTACGACGCCGTCCGTGGCCGGAGCTTCGCTCGTTACGACGCCGTCCGTGGCGGGGGCTTCGCTCGATACGATGCCATCGGTGGTGGGAGCGTCGATGGTTGCCGTCTCGGCGCTCGGTGCGTCACCCTCGTATGAACCGCGCGGCTCATCATCGTCATCCGCCTCGCGCGGCTCAGGCAGCGGGCCCTCACGCGCCTCGAACTCCGACCGAACGTCGTCCGGGATGCTCAGCACCTCGCCACCGTCGCTGAAGACGAAGCCCATCAGCTCGCCTTCGTCGCGCGCGCGGCGCAGGCTCAGCCCCAGGCGATGCCTGTCGCGTTCGATGCGGACGATCTTGACCGGAAGCAGGTCGCCCTCGCGCACCACCTCTTTCGGGTGGCCGATGCGCCGGTCGACGAGTTCCGAGACGTGGATCAACCCCTCGACAGGGCCTTCCACGCGCGCGAACGCGCCGAACGCGACGAGTTTCGTCACGAGCGCCGGCACGACGCGGCCTTCGTCGTACTTCTCCACGATTGCATCCCACTGCGCGGGGTTCGCGCGGCGCAGGCTGAGCGCGATCTTCTTGTTTTCGGGATCGACCTTCGTCACGTAGACGTCCACTTCGTCGCCCACGTTGAACAGGTCGTTCGGGGTCTTGCCCCGCTCCCACGTCAGCTCTGAGAGATGCGCCAGGCCGTCCGCTCCACCAAGGTCGACGAATACGCCGAAGCTGCGCACGCTGCTGATCCGGCCGCGTCGAATGTCACCCTCGCGTAGCTCCTCGATCAGCCGCTCCTTCTGCTCCGAACGCCACTCCTGCAACGCGGCGCGCTCCGAGAGGATCACGCGGTTGCGGCGGCGGTTGATCTCGATCACCTTCAGACGCAGCTGCCGGCCGACTTGGTCGCCGAGCGTGTTTCCGTTCGATCCGTCGTCGCGATCACGCGCCGGACGGACACCGACGATCTGGGACATGGGCACGAACGCGTTGACGCCATCCACGTTGACCAGGAGGCCGCCCTTGTTGTAGCCGCTCACTTCGCCGTCGAAGCTTTCGCCGGCCTCGAAGCGCTCTTGCAGCACCCGCCAACCTCGCTCGCCAAGCGCGC
>JBAROU010000010.1:0-3308 GCA_049642385.1 Dehalococcoidia bacterium
GACGTGGTATAACGGCCCGAGCGATTTGACGTGGATGTCGACCTGGGAAAACACGGTCGTCCCGCAGACGTACGCGAGCGGGCGGGCAATGCATCTGATCACCTGGAGCCCTGGTCCGGAGACAGGCTGCCTGCCGACACCGACCCAGGACGGCGGCAGGCAGTATCCGATCAGCGCCCAGGTCCTGGATGATATGAGGCGTCTGGCCGAGATCTTCGGGGGCAATGTGGGCGACCCTCCGCTTTACGTAACGCTCTTCACCGAGTTCCAGACCTTTCCGTGTATCGATAACCAGTGGGCGGGTGCAGAGGGCTACTACCTGTTGCTTAAGACGAAGATGTTGCAGATTCGGGACATCTTTCATGCGTACGCGCCCAACTCGCTCGTCAGCATCGGCTGGGGCGGCTGGCAGGCTCGTTGGGACGCGCCCGGGGTTGGCGGTGGCCGGTCACTCTTCCCGCACTTCGATGACGTGAGCAGCCAGATGGATTTCCAGAGCTTCCAGGCAATGCACTACTCAAGCGTTCCCACAGAGCCTCCGAACCAAGCTGATGTGCGGGCAATGACGGCGACACTGGGCGCTTACGGGCCGGTGATGGTAGCGCACCACAAGCCGGACGGCTTCCATCCGGATGCCTTTGACAGAGACATCCAGGCGATCATGACGGACAGTTCTCTCAGCGACCTTGCCGCGGACGGGCTGTTTGCCTGGTCGTTCATGGACCAGGCTGAGATCAACTACTCGCCGACGAACTTTTCCCACGTACGAGACGCCGTGCTCCGCTACTCCGGCCCTGCCTGCGAAGGTCCGTCGTGCAATGTTGACAGCGATAACGATGGTTGCACAGATGGGCAAGAGTTGGGACCCAACCGGGCTTTGGGCGGACAGCGAAACCCTGCCTACTTTTGGGACTTCTACGATACGCCAAACGCGAGCGGAACGCGGGACCACTTGATCGCGACGGATGACCTGGCCCGTGTCGTAGGTCGATTCGGTGCCAGCCGTGTACCTGCCCCCGGCAAAGCGCAGGCGCTTCAGGAAGCGTTGACGCCGCCTCCACCGCTGCCGGCATACCATCCGGGATTCGATCGTAGCGCAGTGGCTGGTGTTTTGTCGGGGCCACCCGACGGTTCGATCACAGTTAACGACATTCTTCTTCTCGTCGCGCAGTTCGGCCACTCCTGCGTGAAGTAGGGCAAAGGCCTGGCCGTTCAACCCCCACCATAATTGCTCGCGACAGCGTTAGCTCGTTACAATGCCCACTGGGCGAACACGGTCCGTTGTCGGACAGCTCTTTGCAAGCCGGCTGCCACGAGTCGGCGGCTGTTCAGCGGGGCCGTTCTGCGCACGATGTTCCCCGGTAGCTCAATTGGGCGAGCGCGCGGCTGTTAACCGCTAGGTTGCAGGTTCGAGTCCTGCCCGGGGAGCCAGTTTGGTGCCACAGAGCGTGAAGCGCCCGGTGGCATCGCCAGTCCTTGGGGCGCAATGGGGTAAATCTCAAGCGTGACGTGGCACTCAGACGGTTGCGAAGCCGTAACAGAGGCGGGTGACCACTTCTTACTCGTGAATTGGCGGCGCCCCGGGGACATTTGGGTTAGGCGGCCTGCGTACCAACCGTTTGGCCATCGGATGAGACGTCGGCGACTCGCAACAGCTCACTCGCGTCGGCGCCGTCTTCAGGGAAGCACGCGAGGCCGATGCTCGCCCGCGTGGCCAGCGTTCGCGTGAGCCGCGCCTGCAGCGCCGCGTCTCGAGCCGTGTTGGGGAGGATGACGCCGAGCGTGCCGTCACGGAGCAGCCCTGGCAGGTCGGAGCGGCGCAGCTTCGCGCGCACATCGCTTGCCGTCCAGTCTTCCCCCTCATTCTTCGCGAGCATCACTGTGACATGTGTACCGTACCGTGCGCAGCGTTCGATCTCTTCCTGTAGCCGCAACCGGAAGTACCAGTCAGCGTATAGGTCCGACTCCTTATGCTTGAAGCCTAGCGTCTGGTTCGAGCGATCGCGCCAGTGGGGCGTGCGATTTGACTGCGTGAACAGGACGCGTTCATCGGCGGCCTTTCTCGCGGCTATGCTGATAACGACGAACAGGCAGCTCGCTATGATGCCGCCTGCGAGCACGTTCAGGAGGAACTCGAAGAGCCAGTCTCCCTGGATCGTCGCCGCGGCCGCTGCGATGATTATGATCGCGGGCGCCGCCGCGACTACGACGCGTACCTTCTGGTTCCGAAGAAACAGTCCCATGGCCATCTAAGCCCGCCAGGTAGCGTTGCCCGGGCGAGCGTCCTCCTACCATTATTGTCGTCTATATCACCCACGCTCTTTACATCCGGCAATCTACGAGGTACGGCAGGACGCCGAACGCCCGTGGGCGACAGCCAATCGGCCTGCCGTTCTGTTGCGCAACCGGACCGTACGCCAGCCGACAAGCTGGGGTGCACGAGCGAAATACGGCTGGCTCATCAGGTTCTTGGGCCACTTCGGAGGGACCCATGTGCTGGCCGAAGCCTTGGCCTCGACCGCTCGCCGCGCGAATTTCATGTCGACCGGGCACGCTTGTGGAAATGCGCGGCGCCATCGCACGAGTCGATTGACACACAAGGAGCCGCTGCTACACTAAGAGCCGCATCTCTGTGTGGCGCAACGGCCTGGGAGAGCCTTCGGTGTCAGAACTCAGCCAACTGAAACTCGCAATCGACGCGCTAGAGGCGCAACGACAGACGCTTGGCGACGAAGCCGTCGAGGCGGCGCTGGTCGGACTGCGCGAGCGCATCGCGGCGCTCGACCAGGCGTCGCAGACCTCGGTGGGGGAGCGCAAGCAGATCACCGTCATGTTCGCCGACCTATCGGGCTTCACTGCGCTTGCGGAGCGGACCGATGCCGAGGATGCCCGCAACTTGGTCAATACCTGCTTCGAGCGCATTGGTCAGGTGGTATCACGCTACGGTGGCTACATCGATAAATTCATCGGCGATGAACTCATGGTGCTGTTTGGCGCTCCGGTCGCGATGGAGGATCATGCCGCTCGTGCTCTCTACGCGGCGCTCGAAATTCGTGAAATGTTTGCCGCATTCTGCCAGGCACACCACCAGCTTCGAGATCAGCCGCTGAGCCTGCACTTCGGTGTCAATGGCGGACTTGTCGTCGCAGGCGCTATTGGCACCGAATCGAAGCGCGAGTACACGGTTATTGGTGACCCGGTGAATGTCGCGGCCCGGCTGGTTGCGCAGGCCCAAGCCGGAGAGATTCTCGTTGGTGAAATGACCCGACGCCTCGTCGGACAGCGATTCTCCTTTGATGACCTTGGCC
>JBAROU010000016.1:0-2893 GCA_049642385.1 Dehalococcoidia bacterium
TGCTCACGTGTCGCGACTGGGCGCACGGCTGGCTGAACGAGGGCTTCGCGACATACTTCGACGCGCTTTTCTGCGAGCACAACCTCGGTGTCGACGCCTTTCGCTACGAGATGCGGCAGAACGCGGAGATCTACCTGCGCGACGACAAGGCGCGCTACCGCCGGCCCATCGTCGACAACGTCTACCACGAGCCGATCGACCTGTTCGACCGCCAGCTCTACGAGAAGGGCGCCTGGGTGCTCCACATGCTCCGCTTCGAGCTGGGCGACGATCTCTTTTGGAAGGCCATTCGGCACTACATCGCCAAGCATCGGGGCGCGAACGTCACCACGCCCGACCTCCAGCGCGCCATCGAGGAGAGCACAGGGCGCAACATCGACGCCTTCTTCGATCAGTGGGTGTACGGCGCCGGCCATCCGGAGCTGACCGTCTCGTATGAGTGGGACGAAGGTGCCAAGCAGGCGAAGGTCACCGTGAAGCAGACGCAGTCGAGCGAGCAGCGCACGGCGGAGGTCTTCCGCACGCCGGTCATCGTCGACTTCACGGTCGGCCGCGCGGCACAGTCGTTCCGCGTGCAGCTTACGGAGCGAGAGCAGTCGTTCTACTTCCCGCTGACAGAACGCCCGAAGCTGATGCGCTTCGATCCGGGCGGCTGGCTGCTCAAGACGGTGCAGTTCAAGCGCAGTCCGGAGCAACTGACCTACCAGCTCCAGAACGACGACGACGTCCTCGGCCGCATCGACGCGGCGAAGGATCTTGCGAAGCTGGGCACGAAGGACGCCATCGACGCGCTCAAGCGCGCCGTGCAGCGCGACCCGTTCTGGGGCGCGCAGGCCGAAGCCGCGCGCGCCCTGGGCACGATCAGCAGTGAACCGGCGCTCGATGCGCTGCTCGGCTGTCTGCGCGTCACGAACCCGCGCGCGCGTCGCGCTGTCGTCACCGCGCTCGGTGAGTTCCGCGACGAGTCACCCGCGAACCGAGGCGCTCGCGCCGCCGGGGCGCTCCAGCGTCTGCTGCGCCGCGGCGACGCGTCGTACTACGTTGAGGCGGCGGCTGCCGCTGCGATCGGCAAGACGCGTTCGGAGCGCGCGTTCCTGGCGCTGGAGAGCGCGCTCGATACGGAGTCGCACAACGACGTGATCCGCGCGCGCGCCTTCGAAGGCTTCGCGGCGCTGCGCGATGACCGCGCAGTGCCCATCGCGATCGAATGGACGCGCTACGGGCAGCCACCCCAGCCTCGCGATGCCGCGACGATGTGCCTCGGCACGCTCGGCAAATACGCCGAGCGCAAGGAACCGATCCTCGACCGCCTCGTCGAGCTGCTGGACGACCCCGGGCTGCGCACGCGCATCGCCGCGGTGAACGCGCTGGCCACGCTGGGCGAGGACCGCGCCGTCAGCGCGATCCAACGCCTGATCGAACGCGAGCTGGACGGCCGTGTGGTCCGCCGCTGCCGAGAGGTGATCCGCTCCCTGCGCGAAGGCCGCGACAAAGGCGAGGAAGTGCAGAAGCTACGCGACGAGCTGGACAAGATGCGCGAGGAGCAGCGCACGGTCAAAGACCGCCTGGAGAAGCTGGAGTCGGACGCGAAGCCCGCGGCGAAACAGGGGAGGAAGCGCTAATGAACCTTCGACCGCTTGGTACGACGGACCTGCGCGTCGCGCCGATCTGCCTCGGCACGATGCAGTTCGGCTGGACGGCGGATGAACGCGTCTCGTTCGAGGTGCTGGACGCCTACGTCGAGGCCGGCGGTAACTTCATCGATACGGCTGACATCTACAGCAACTGGTCGCCGGGCAACAAGGGCGGCGAATCGGAGGAGATCATCGGGCGCTGGATGCAGGCGCGCGGCAACCGCGACAGCCTCGTCATCGCCACGAAAGTGCGCGGGCCGATGTGGCGCGGCGCCGACGGCGAAGGGCTGATGCGTTCGCACGTCGAGCGTGCGGTCGAGGACAGCCTGCGCCGCCTCCAAGTTGACACGATCGACCTCTATCAGTGTCACTGGCCCGACGTGGACACGCCGATCGAAGAGACGCTCACGGTGTTCAAGGAGCTGGTCGATTCTGGGAAGGTGCGCTACGTCGGCGCGTCGAACTACTCCGACAATCATCTCGCCGATGCCCTGCGCGTCGCGGACGAGCGGGGGCTGGCGCGCTTCGCCACGCTCCAGCCGCACTACAACTTGGTGCACCGCTCGGAGTACGAGTTCGCCCTCGCCGCCCTGTGCGAGCGCGAGGGCATGGGCGTGATTCCGTACAGCCCGCTCGCGGCCGGCTTCCTGACGGGCAAGTACCGCAAGGGCCAGCCGCGGCCGGAGAGCGCGCGCGCCGGACGCGGCGAGAAGATGATGACCAAGCGCAACATGACCGTGATCGAGGCGCTCGACAGCGTCGCGGCAGCGCACGAGACGACGGTCCCCGCGGCCGCGCTGGCTTGGCTGCTGACGAAGCCGACGCTCACCGCGCCAATCGTCGGGGCGAACACGCCGGCGCAGCTCGCCGACCTGCTACCCGCCGCAGAGCTACATCTGACGGACGAAGAGGTGCGAACGCTGGACGAGGTGAGCGCGGGTACCTAGCGGAGTAATACAGTTTCAGTCGGGGTCTTAGCTACCGGTACGCCTGACTGTCCTTCGAAGCTTCCTGTATTACCTGACCTAGATCTTGTTGTGTGAATGGTTGCTTCCACGCCCATGGCAGGTTGAAGAACCACGCCATGTAGCCAGCCAGTTGCTCACCTAGCAGTACCTGCGCGTTGACCCCCCCTAGCGCGAGGAGCTTCTCCCTCACGTTCTCAAAAGTACGCTCCGATGCAACAGCGAGCTCACCAGTGGTTGCGCTAAGGCGGCGCACCTCGGCGAGTTCTGTAGCACGGGTATGCGTGGACATAG
>JBAROU010000022.1:0-12423 GCA_049642385.1 Dehalococcoidia bacterium
GTGGGTGTGTTTGTCGGAGTGTCGGTGGGCGTGTTGGTGGGCGTGTTCGTCGGGGTGTCGGTGGGCGTGTTCGTAGGGGTGTTGGTGGGCGTGTTCGTCGGGGTGTCGGTGGGCGTGTTCGTAGGGGTGTTCGTGGGTGTGTTCGTAGGTGTGTTCGTAGGTGTGTTCGTAGGTGTGTTCGTAGGGGTGTCGGTGGGCGTGTTGGTGTTGGTGGGCGTGTTGGTCGGAGTGTTCGTGGGTGTGTTCGTCGGCGTGTTGGTGTGCGTGTTGGTCGCCGTGTTGGTGGGCGTGTTGGTCGCCGTGTTGGTGGGCGTGTTGGTCGGTGTCGGCGTAGGCGTCTTGGTCGGCGTTGAGCTTGGTGTCGCCGTCGCCGGGCAGGTGACGACGATGAGGTCGTTCAGGATTGAGACAAGGCTGCTGAAGTCCGAGACGAAGAAGCGGTGGTCGGAGCCGCCCGCGATGGCGTCGAGCTGGGTGACGTCGATCTGGTCACCTACGCCGACGGCGTAGATCTCCTTGCCCTTGAGGCGCGCGGCGTTGGCCGGGATCGAGGGGTCGCGCGGACTGCTAAAAGGGACTGTCTGGACGCCGTCTGTGACGATCACCATGATCTGCGGCGCACCCGGCCGCCCGTGCGCCGTAAACTCCGCTTGCGCCGCCTCGATTGCGCCGGCGATGTCGGTCAGACCGCCAGGCTGTGTCATGCCGGTCAGCCCCGTCTTGAGCGACGCGTCATCGCTGCCTAGCGGCCGGATCAGCGTCACTAATGTCGAGAACTGGATCAGGCCCATGTGCGTGTCGTCTGGGCCGATGTTGAAGGCCTGCACGAACGCGGAGGCGAAGGTCTTCAGAATGACGTAGTCCGGCGCGTCGATGCTGCCTGAGCCATCGAGGATGAGCATGATGTCGGCAACGCCTGAGCACTCGGCCGTGTCGGAGGGAGGCTCGCCCGCGCTTGTCTGGCGCAGCGCCAGCGGCGCCAGGAGCGCGGCAGCAAGAATCAGTAAAACAATGGGAAACGTGCGCATTTAGAGCCTCCGTGCCACCAGGAACCGTGTTCCTGCGTATGTGAGTGATTAACAGGGTTACGATACTGTGCTGGTCGATTATCGTCAAGCTCGGCCCGCGCCTTCCCACGCGCGGATGGCGTAAACCGGGTCGTTAGCCGTTGATGCGCACGAGGCCCTGCGCGCCGTCCACGGTGACGCGCTGGCCGTCCTTGAGCTGCTGCGTACCCACCTGCGTCCCCACCACGCACGGTATCCGGTATTCGCGCGCGACGATGGCGCAGTGGGAGAGCACGCCGCCCGAGTCGGCGACGACGGCGGAGAGGCTGGCGAACAGCGGCGTCCAGGCGGGCAACGTCATCTCGCAGACAAGGACATCGCCGGGCTGGAGCTTGCCCGCTTCGGCGAGGGAGTGAACGACGCGGGCCGTGGCGGTGACCGTGCCTGCGGAGGCGCCGATGCCGGTGATCACCTTCGGGTCCTGCGACGGCTCCGGCCGCTCGCCAAAGAAGAGCTTGTTCCAGGGGTTGCCGCCCGTCCCTGAAGCCGGCGGCGTCCCCAGCTCGCGCGGCGGCACGACCTGCGCCCAGCGCTCGCGATCCGCTCGTCGTCGCAAAACGCGAGCCGCCCAGTCGCTCGATGGGGGCTGCGTCGAGGCTGGCTGCAGCTCGTCTCGCTCCAGGTAGAAGATGTCCTCTGGCCTTGAGAGGGCGCCCGATTCAGCGAGGCGGCGGCCCAGTTCGAGGAAGGGGAGGCGCAGGAGCACCGTGTTCATCTGATCGATGTAGAAGTTGTGATTCTCCTGGATCGGCACGTATTGCTGCGATGAGCGTAGCAGCAACTCGAAGATGGGCCGGCCTTCGTGTCCGTCCAGGCGTGCGAACGCCTCCTGCTCCAGGCTCGCACGCTCCTCGCGGCAGCGTTCTTCCTGGAGCGCGGGGTGGTGATCGTCCGGCGCCTTGAGCATGCCCTGAAGCGTCGCGAGCGGGATCGCCGGGTCCTCAGCCCAGGCCGAGTCGGCCAATTCGAACGCGTCGCTGCGCCAGCCGTACGAGTCGAGGTAACGCAGGAACGCCGCCCAGAGCTCGCTGCCCGAAGCCGTCGCCTGTAAGGCCTCGGGTAGCCGATGGGCGGGTGTCTCTTCGATGAGCTTGGCCAGGGTGGGCTCTCGCAGGGCCTGGCGGCTTAGCTCCCAGAGCGCCTTGCCGGACTCCACGGACTTGTTCTCAAAGCCCTGGAGCATTAGGAACGGCTCGTTACGCGTCGGCTTGCCCAAGAGCTGTTCGTACAGCTCTCCGAAGCGGCTGGCCGCGCCCATCACCGGCAGCACGACAATCATGTGCAGTTCCCACGCGCGCACGCGCATGCGGTACGCCTCGTCGATGAAGTCGAGCAGTTGCTGTGTCGATGCGCCCCCGTAGTCGAAGTCGCGCAGGCGCTGGTTGATTGCCTGCACCTCCGGCAGGTACTCCTGCTCCCAGGTCTGGGTCATCGTGGGCACGCGGCGCACGAACTCCTGCTCCACGTTCGGCCACCACGGCGGCGGGAACGAGTCGGACGGTTCGGCGAACTCGGACGCGCCGTACCAGTAGCCGTTCAGAATGAGGACCCGGAGGTCCATCGGGATCTGGAGCTGCTGGAACCCAAGACTGGCGCCCTGCGCGAACGCTGGAGCTTCAAACGTTGCGCTGAGCGGCGTCTTCGGGTGCGGGTGGTGCATCTGGTCCCACGACCAGTGCAGCGCCTCCATAGCGGTGTCAGGCCATTGGACTGGGAAGCCGCTCGGTACGGGCAGCGGCTGTCCTTCAGGCGTTGTCATAAGGTATCCCCCTCAAGGTGGCGCTATGGTACCAGGGTCGAAAGGGCGTCGACAAGCTATACGCGTCGAGCGGAGCGGGCTATCATGGCGTCGAGTATGAGTCAAGGAGCACAGTCATGAGACATGCGATTGCGGAGCAAGAGGCGCGTCGTCTTCTGGGCGGGGGGCCGGTCGCGCTGGTCACCACGGCGTGGCGCGGTAACTATAACGTGATGCCGGCGGCGTTTGTCACGCCGCTCAGCTTCAACCCGCCGCTGATCGGGCTGGCCGTGCACCCGTCGCGCCACACACACGACATGATCAAGCACAGCCAGGAGTTCGCGCTCAACCTGCCCGGCCGCGAGCTGCTTCATCACACCCAGTACGTCGGCAGCACCAGCGGCCGCGACGGCGACAAGTTCGAGCTGACGAAGCTACCGACGTTCCGCGCGCGCAAGGTGGACGCCCCGCTCCTCGAGGGTTGCGTGGGCTACATCGAGTGCGGCGTGGCGGACGCGTTCACGGCGGGCGACCACACGCTCTTCGTCGGCAAGGTCGTCGCGGCTCAGGTCGAAAAGGAGGCGTTCGCCGAGACGTGGCTCCTCGATGACCCGGACCTCAAGCCACTCCACTATCTGGGGCTCAACCTCTATGCACTGCTCGACGAACGGCTCGAGGCGCGCGTGCCGAAGGCTGAAGCGGAGGCCTCGACGGAAGAGCAGATCGAAGAGGGCGTCGAACAAGCCGGCGAGGAGATCGAACAGCGGCGCGAGCGCGAAGCGAACGCGTCGGACCGCCGGCATCGGGAAGGAGGTGAGCAGGGCTGATCGTGACCAGACGCAACTAGCCCGCACGGATGCGAATCGTGCCCGCGCTGGCGGGAAAGGAAGGTACAGCATGGAATTCGGCGGAAGCGCAAACCTTCAATCAGGCTTCGTCTTGGCGGTGATTCTCCTCGCAGTCTTCTTTGCGGACCGGATTGGTGGGTCAGAACGGTTGGCGATGCGCGTGTATCAGGTGGCCCTCGGGGTGCTGCTCGCGTTTCTTGTCATAAGCTCGACGACAGCGTTCGTTCGGCCTCCAGATGCACCTCCGTCCGTTACAAGCCAGCTCTTTGACTCGAGCGGCGGCGATGGAAGCGGCGACGGTTCTGAGGAAGCCGACTTCTTCGTGGACACGACGCGGCGGAACGCCATTGTCACCACGATCCATGCCGGTCTGGGCATCGTGTTCGCTAGCCTGGGACTCGCGATGCTTCGGTCATGGCGGACGCTCTCGCTTGGCGTCTTGCTCGCCGGCTTGCTCCTCATTCTGTTCGGAGGAGTCCAGGGAGCCTCGGCGTCGAATGACCCGGTGACGCTGCTGTTCTCGTTCTACTCTTCGGCATTGGGCGGAGCGTTCGGCGTCGTGGGCCAAGCGCGCGATATCGCCCACTTCGCGGTGCTGCTGGTGGGTACCGGCGCACTGGCCGCCTTTGGATTCTGGCGTTGGGACCGGCGCGGCGCGCCGGAACCCGTGGCCGCCACCTAGGTTTGCAGCCGAGCGGTGGGCCGGGGACACCCCTCGGCCCGCCGCATGCGCTCCTAATTTGGCCCGCAAGGGGGTCTTGACATCTACCCTACCCAATGGTATCGTCTCTTCCAGAACACTCGTTCCGAAAGGAAGATCGAAGGGAGGGGCTGGTCGTATGGTAAAAGGACTTTCGCCCAAACAGCAAAAGATACTGGAGTTTCTCCGGAGCTTCATCCGTGAGAAGGATTATCCACCGAGCATTCGCGACATCCAGATCGGCTGCGAAATCAGCTCGACCTCCGTCGTCGACTACAACCTCAAGGCCCTCGAACGCCTGGGCTACATCCGGCGCGACCGTGAGGTTTCGCGCGCGATCGAGCTACTCGACGGCAGTGGCCACCGCCCCCACACCGTGCCCGTCCCGATTATCGGCACCATCGCCGCTGGCCAGCCGATCCCGGTGCCCACGGACGAGACGTGGTCGAGCGTGGATTACGACAACACGCTCGAGGTGACCGAAGACATGACCCGCGGCCGAGAGAAGGTCTACGCGCTCAAGGTGAAGGGCACGTCGATGATCGACGCGTTGGTGAACGACGGCGACATCGTGATCCTGGAAGCCACCAGCTCGGCGGACGACGGCGACATGGTCGCGGCCTGGCTGAAGCGTGAGGGCGAGGCAACGCTCAAGCGCATCTACACGGACGGCGACAAGATCCGCCTCCAGCCTGCCAACGTGACCATGAAGCCGATCTACACCGAACCCGAGAACGTGGAAGTTCAGGGCCGCGTGCTCACCACGATCTGCCACCACCGCTAGCGCGCCCGGACGGCGCTCGCGCTATACTGACGCGGCCCAATAGACGAGGCCGCGTCACCGTCCTCTCGCAGTTCACTCTAGGGACCGTGAGCGATACCATCCTCGACATCAGTGACCTCCATGTGGAGTACGCCAGTCGCGACCGGTGCGTGAAGGCGGTCGACGGCGTCAGCCTCTCGATCGAGCGCGGCAGCGTCCTCGCACTCGTGGGCGAGAGCGGCTGCGGGAAGACCTCCACTGCGCTCGCCGTCCTCGGCCTGTTGCCAGATGTCGTCCATAAGGTGAGCGGACAGGTGCGCTTCGAGGGGCGCGACCTCATGTCGCTAAGCGACGACGAGCTGCGCCGCGTGCGCGGCCGCGAGATATCGATGATCTCCCAGGACCCGGTGAGTGGGCTGAACCCTGTGCTCACCGTCGGCCAGCAGGTCGAGGAGATCATCACCGCCCATACACCCGCTACGAAGCGTGAGACCCGCCGCACCGTGAACGATGCCCTCGAGCGTGTGGGGCTGGTCGATCCGGAGCGGCTCACCCGCCAGTACCCGTACAGCCTCTCCGGCGGCATGTGCCAGCGCGTCATCATCGCGATCGCAACAGTACTCAGTCCACGTCTCATCATCGCGGACGAACCGACGTCCGCGCTCGACGTCACGGTACAGGCGGGCATCTTGAGCGAGCTGGAGCGGCTGCGTCGAGAACAAGGCGTAACGATCCTGCTCATCACGCACGACATGGGCGTCGTCGCCCAGATGGCGGATGACGTGGCGGTGATGTCCGCCGGACGAATCGCAGAGGAGGCGCCGACGAAGGAGCTTTTTCGGAGGCCGCGCCACCCCTACACGTGGTCGCTGCTGAGTAGCCTGCCGCGCGTCGACCGCGATCGGCGGCCACTCGAGACGATCCGAGGTGCGCCGCCTGACCTCACGGAGTTGCCGGACGAATGCGCGTTCGTCCCGCGCTGCCCGAAGGCGGTGATGGAGTGCCGGATCAAGGTATCGCCAGCGCTGAAGGAGATCGCGCCGGGCCACCGGGCTGCCTGCTACAACCCCGTCTACCACGCCGAGGAGTAGCTTCTCCGATCACGCGCTCGCCCGATGCGCTGGCGCGTTCGCCAGCTCGACGACGAGGAGCTGAAGCGCCGTCTCGTCGTCGTACACGCCGCGCTTGATGCTCAGGTCCGCTTCCAGCAGCTTTCGATACGCCTGCCGGAGCCGCTCGATCGTGTAGGAGGGCGCCTGTTTGAGCAGCCGTTGCGCGACGAAGTTGTGCACGCCCAACTGCGTGGCGATATCCGGCGGGCGGACGCGCTTTGCTTGCAACTCCTTCGTGAGCAGCAGCAGGCGGTACTGACGAGAGAGCATCGCGAGCAGGCGCTGGGGCGCCTCGCCGTCGGCAAGCAGGCGCTGGAGCACCTCCGACGCGTCTTTGGCCCGCCCCTCGACCACGGCATCTGCCCAGGCGAAGACGTTCGGCTCGCGTGCGAGGCTGACCAGCGAGCGCACGTCCTCCTCGGTCACCGGTCGCCCGCCGGCGAAGGTCGCCAGCTTCTCCAGCTCGCTGTCCAGGGTGCGCAAGTCCCCGCCGACCAGGCTTGCCAGCGCAGCGGTCGCGCGCGCCTCGACGGCGAGGCCGCGCTGTTGGGCGCGCTGGTTGATCCACATTGCGATCTGATTCTGAGGCAGCGCTTTGAACTCGCGCGTGTCTGCCAACGGTCGCAGCGCGCGGAGCAGCGCGTTTTGCGCGCCCAGCTTGCCGTCGATAAACACCAACGCCGTCGTCTCGGGCAGCTCACCTAGGCCCTCCGCGAACGGTTGCCATACCCCTAGGCCGCTGTCCTTACGTCGCCCGCGCCGGCCGGCCACCTCGAAGCGTCCCAACAGCCCGCGCACGACGACGAGACGTCGGGCGCTGAGGAACGGCATCGTCCGGCAGAGCGCGAGCAGCTCGTCTGGCTTCGCGCTGGCGCCGTCGACGCGGTCGGTGTTGTCGCCGAGCTGGCCGTCGGTATCGATCTGCGACCGCAGCGCATCGAGCGCTTCGTCCGCGCTGAAGCCGTCTTCGCCATAGAAGATCGCGATCATCAGTCGATGTTCGCCTTCCAGCCCGCCCAGACGACGGCCGCGATGCCGACAAAAATGAGTACACCTGGCCAGGCAAGGTTCGCCACGAACTCAGCAAGCTTGCTTGCGTCGTCAGAGGCGTTCACCGCGCGATAGGCCGCGAATGCGACTGCGGCAGCGAGGCCGAGGACGGTGGCCCAGAGGGTGAGCAGCAGGTCTTCTCGTTTGAGAAGCGGTCTCCGGCGGAACATTGTGCGGTTACGCCCATAATAGCGAACGAAGAGTGATGGAGGGCGCTTGCTCGTGCCGTCCGTCCATCGTAGCCTGGCGAGAGGTTCGTGTGATGTTCATCGCCGCAATCGTGTTCTCCGTCGTCGGGTTTGGGCTCTACTTGGGCGCCTTCGCTCAGGGCCCCGGCCCTTCGATGAGCGATAAGCCACTCCAGGCCTGGATGTTTTTCGGGGCTACGGCCTGCATGGTCACGGGCTTCCTGCTGTTCGTGGCGTGACACAGCCCTGGCCGACCCCTCGGCTACGGTGTTAGCGTGCAGTTCAGTTTGACGTCTACGTTGTTGGCCGCGGCCACATCCAAGAGCGATAAGCACGCATCGCCTACCACGCCGGCCGCCGGAAAGTAGCGGTCGAGGACGGCGTTCAAGGCTGCGATATCGGCTACGGCATCCAACTGATCGATGAGCTCGTTGAGGCGCGCCAGGAAGCCCCCGGTGGCGCTGGCCAGTTCGGCGTGCGCCTTCTCTAACACCGGTGGAGGTGACGACTCTCCTAATCGGCGCGAGAATGTCCCTACTGCGTCTCGGAACTGGGCAAAAAAGCCGCGGGCCGCCTCAACCTGCTGGTCAAGCGTAGAGGCACCCGTAATGCTGGTCAGGTTATCCTCCTGGGCGGCAATGCGCCCAGCCAAGAGGTCTCCGAGCAACTGGCCCAGGTTGTCCATGTACGCCGAAAGCGGGCCCGTGGTGCCATCCGCGCTTGTAGGCGTTCCGGCGCTACCGCCATCTCCACCACCGCCACATGCGGCCGCGATCGCGAGGATAAGCGTCACTCCCGCCCCAGCGAGGATCAGCGCAGCCGATCTGGGCCTCATATGCGCTCCCTTCCCGTGTGGTCAGAATACCGGACAGCTGCAGCGAGACCAAATCTGACGGCGGGTGGTTCCAGATGCGGCACGGTGACGGCGGATTGCCGCTTCGACGCGCGATCAACGGATCTGCGTGTGCTGTGACGTTGCGGTGAGGGGAGTGATTTGGTGGGCTAGGAACGCAAGGCCGGGACGCTAGCTCTGATCGCCGATCATCTGTTGCCACGCATCGAAGATGCGAGACAAGCGGCGCGCTGATGGGGGCCGTTCTCCTGGCTCTACCGCCGGCGCAGCTTGCGCGGAGGTGAACTCACGCAGGCGCATTCGGTGAGCGATGAGCTGCTCGTGCAACCGGTCGAGGGCAGATGCAGCGTTACGTTTGTCGTTGTTAGAGCGACCGAGAATGCGGGGCATTATCGAAATCTCCTGTCTACACCTGGAACGCCCGAAGCAGGCGGTTCGTAACAGGAGCATGTGAGAGAGGCGAGCCAGTGCTAGGAGTGGCGGGAGTGCATGGGAGTCGAACCCACCCGAGACGGGACAACCGCCTCGCAACGGTTTTGAAGACCGCAAGAGCCACCGGGCCCCTTCCACTCCCACCGTCAGTCTATGGAGGGAGCCCGAGACGATACAAGCGAAGCGGGGCTAGTCTGGGAAGTGGTCGCTGATGTAGTGGTCGGCGCGGATGGCCGCTGTCGCGCCGTCGCCGGCGGCGCTCACCACCTGGCGGGCGGAGTTCACGCGCACATCGCCGGCCGCGAAGAGGCCGGGCACTTCGGTCTCCATCCAGTCGTTCACGTAGACGTGGCCGCCCTCGTCCATCTTGAGGAGGCCCTTCAGGTATTCGGTGTTTGGGCTGAGGCCGACGAAGATGAAGATCGCGTTCACCTCCAGCTCCGACTCCTCGTTCGTCTTTACGTTGCGTAGCTTGAGCTTCTTCACGAGGTCGTCACCAACGACCTCTGTCACGACGGTGTCCCAGATGAACTCCATCTTCTCGTTGGCGAAAGCGCGCTCCTGCAGGATCTTGCTCGCCCGCAGCTGATCGCGCCGGTGGATGACGTACACCTTCGACGCGTAGCGCGTCACGAACAGCCCTTCGTCCATCGCGGCGTCGCCGCCGCCGACGACCGCGCAGATTTGGTCCTTGAAGAACGCCGCGTCGCAGGTCGCGCAGTACGAGACGCCCTTGCCGATGAGGTCGTCCTCGCCCGGCACGCCCAGGCGGTTGTAGTCGGCGCCGCCGGTGAGGATGATGGTTTTCGCGGTGTAATCGCCTTCGGTGGTGTGAATGACGTGCAAGCCGTTCTGGCGCTCAAGGCTCGTCACGCCGGCGTAGCCCATCTCCATGCCGTACTTCTCAGCCTGTTGCTGCATCGCCTGACCAAGGTCGAAGCCGTTGATCTCGTCGATGCCTGGATAGTTCTCGATGATGTTGGTCAGCGCGATCTGACCGCCGGTCACGTTGCGCTCCAGCAGGATCGTGCGCCGCCGCGCGCGCGCGGCGTACAGCCCCGCCGCGAGCCCGGCAGGGCCAGCGCCGATGATCACAATGTCGTAGTTTTTGTCTTCGGTCACGGGTTCGTCCGAATGTGGTGCGAGTGGCAACCGTCGTTAGACGACCGCGTCCAGGCGCTGCTTTAGGTCGCTCTTGGGCCGGAAGCCGATGATCTGGCCGACTGGTTCCCCGCCCTTGAAGACGAGCAGCGTGGGGATGCTGCGGATTCCGTACTTCACGGCAGTGTTGGGGTTGTCGTCCGTGTTCAGCTTCACGAACTCGACTTTGCCCTGGTACTCGTCCGCCAGCTCCTCCACGATAGGAGCGACCATCCGACAGGGGCCGCACCATGGCGCCCAGAAGTC
This sequence comes from Dehalococcoidia bacterium, assembly GCA_049642385.1. Lineage (GTDB taxonomy): Bacteria > Chloroflexota > Dehalococcoidia > DSTF01 > RBG-16-68-14 > JBAROU01. The sequence goes on from JBAROU010000022.1 coordinate 10,159, forward strand.
GACGAGGACGGGCTTGCCCGCCTGAATGACCTCCTGGTCAAAGTTGTCATCTGTTACTTCGCGTGGCTTCGCCATCGCTGTCCTCCTTCGCCTGTTGACAATCCAGTACGTCGGTATGGTACCATACCCGTGGGGGTATGTCAACCAACCAGCCCGAGTGCTCCCTGTATAACAGAAGAGATGTCAGAACGTAACCTCATCGAGCAGACGAAGACCAGGCTCCGGCGCATCGAGGGTCAGGTGCGCGGCATCCAAGGCATGCTCGACCGCATGAGCGAAGATGACGCGACTCGGCTCTCGATCCAGGAACAGGTTCGCGAGCTGCTCGCGGCAGGCAAGGGCAAAGTCGCCGTCGCGCGCGAGCTCGGCATCAGCCGGCAACGCGTGCTGGACATCGAGGCGGATTGCGAGTCGTGCGAAGGTGACCCGTGCGATGGTCTGCTGACGCAGATACTCGCGGTGCGCGCGGCGGTGGAGCAAGCGGGACTGCTGATCTTGGAGGTGCATCTCCAGCGTTGCGCATTGGGGGATCGCTCGTTCAGCGATCAGCAGTTGGAGGATCTGCGCGCCGCGCTCAAGCTGTGGAGCCGCCTGAGCGCGATGACGCGCTAGGGCGCACGAAATCGTCCGGCAGCCGGTCGGGGCTCAGCTCGCGCAGCGCATCGAGCATACCGGACGAGGCGGCGTCGCCCGCCAGACGCAGCGAGTTCTTGATCGCCTGCGCGTCGGCGCGGCCGTGCGTGATGATCACCACGCCGTTGACGCCCAGCAGCGGCGCGCCACCGTACTCTCCGTAGTCCATCCGCCGTCGCATTTGCAGGAAGGCCGACCGTAAGAAGAACGCGCCTATTCGATACGTGAAGCGGCTCATGATGGTCGAGCGTAGCTCCCGGAAGATGAAATCGGCCACGCCTTCGGTCACCTTCACCGCGACGTTGCCTGTGAAGCCGTCGGTGACGACGACGTCGGCGACATCGTGGTGGATTCGGTCGGGCTCCATATTGCCAATGAAGTTCAGATCCGTCTCCCGAAGCCGCGCGTAGACCTCTTGCGTAAGCTCATTGCCCTTCGTATCCTCTTCGCCGATGTTCATCAGGCCTACTCGTGGCGCTTGCACACCGTACACCTTCGACAGGTAGACGGAGCCCATCTGCGCAAATTGCACAAGATATGAAGGCTTGCAATCGGCGTTCGCGCCGACATCGAGCACCAAGATGCCGCGCTCGCTGTACGGGGCCATCGCCCCGATCGCGGGGCGTTCGATGCCGGGCACGCGGCCGAGCTTGAGCAGTGCCGACGCCATCACCGCGCCTGTGTTGCCCGCGGAGACCACGGCTTGCGCCCGACCCTGCTTCACCAGCTCCATTGCGATGTTGACCGATGCGTCCTTCTTCTGACGCACCGCCTGCGCCGGCGCTTCGTCCATGGCGATCGCCTCGCTCGCTGCGGCGATCTCGATGCCGGGAGGGGTGCTGCCGTGCCGCGCCAGCTCCGCGCGCAGCAAGTCGGGCGGGCCGACGAGCGTGACGTCGAGGCCGAGCGCCTGCTTCGCGAGGAGGGCGCCGCGCACCTGTTCTCCGGGCGCCTTGTCTCCGCCCATCGCGTCCAGCGCGATGATCATTCCGGCGCCTCTGCTGCTTTGCGGGCGATGGTAATCATGTATTCGCTCGTCTCATCGAACGGCGAGAGTTCGAAGTCGCCGTACATCTGATCCAACTCTAGCCCTGTCGATGTCAACAGCCCTTCAATCTCATAGCGGGTGCTGAAGCGGGAGTCAACCGTGGCGACGGTTCGCCTGAGGACCCCGTCGGTGCCCAATCGATCGTAGATATGCGTTTCGTGTTGGAGCTGGGCCGCCGGGTCGGCGCGGCTGGACGCGAGCTTGGTCACCGTCTCGCCGGTCGAAGGGAGCGTGCGCGACCACTCGTGCTGGAGAGGCACGCTCGTCCCCTCATCCCACGCTGCGAACCACCATGGGCGCAGATCGAAGGCGAACAGCCCGCCAGGCGTCAGATGGTCGCGCACGCAGCGCAGGCAAGCGAGCTGGTCTTCCGGCGTGAGCAAGAGATGGAATGTGCCGAACGCAGCAATTACGAGCTCGAACGTGCGGCCAAGCTCGAACGCGCGCATGTCATTCAAGGAGAGCCAGTTGGCGCCCGACGCTCCGACCTTCGTTCGTGCGCACTCCAGCATGTGTTCGGAGGTGTCCAACCCCCATACCTCGAAGCCGGCATTCGTGAGGTGCGCTGCGACGCGGCCGGTGCC
>JBAROU010000031.1:0-5332 GCA_049642385.1 Dehalococcoidia bacterium
GTGTAGCCCTCGGTAGCAGGCCAGCCGAAGTTTGATCCGGCTACGCCTTCGTTGATCTCCTCGAATGACGTCGCTCCGACGTCGTTGATGAAGATTCTGCCCATACCCGGCTGCACGGAGAAGGTGAACGGGTTGCGGAGGCCCAACGTCCAGATCGCCCGGTTTACCCCGGATGCCGTGTCGTAGAAGGGGTTGTCGGTCGGGATAGATCCATCCGCGTTGATCCGCAACATCTTCCCCTTCAGCGTCGCCATGCTCTGCGCGTTCGACCCCGACCCATTATCGCCGACGGCGATGTACAGTTTGCCGTCTACGCCGAAATGGATAGCGCCCCCGTTGTGGCTCGCGTCTCCGGTGAGGGTGTTCAGGTCCAGGATCACTTGCTCGCTGCCGGGAACCGCTACGTCGCCGTTCGCGGTGAACCGGCTAACGCGATTATGGGTGGTCGGCGATGTCGCCGTGTAGTAGATGTATAAGAAGTGGTTGCTGGCAAAGTTGGGATCGACGGTCACGCCTAACAAGCCACGTTCGCCTGACGAGCTGACTGTCACCGTGACAAACGGAGCGGTCAGCAGCGAGCCGTTCTTGATTACGCGCAGAGCCCCGTCCTGCTCGGCCACGAAGATCCGTCCGTCGGGTGCGAGCTCCATCGCCGTTGGGTCCGATAGGCCATTGTCGATCACGGTGTCGACGAAGCCGAATGGAAGCGTGGGCGCGGAGTTGGCAATGGGGATGCCGGGGAGCACGGCGAGCATTACTGCAAGCAGGGCGACCGCGCCGGCCGCAGCACCGATCAGCCGGGTGAATCTCAAACGAGGCATGCCTGCCGATTGGCCCTTGCGTGCACCTTAGGCGCTTTGCGTTCTTGCTGGTGAACCGTGGCGTAGCGACTCAAGCGTCTCCATCCAGCCGCGCTCGCGACTCCTTGGCGCCAAACATCCGCCCAAGCCTAGTGCCGCGCTGCTCGTCCGGGAGTACTCCAAGTGTGGCGTGGTCAAGGGAGGTCTGTCAAGTTGTGATCCAGGACGGCGGTTCCAGCGTGGTTCGGAGGAATATCCGGAGCTACAAAGCGGCGCGAATGAAGCCCTTCGTTCCACCAGATTTGGAATGATCTAGGTTGCGACGCTGAATACGGGGGCGACTACGAGCGATACGATACCCAGGTGCTCCCAACGCCTTCCATGCGCAGGAGCTGATAGATCATCGTCCGGGCACCATCAGACGTGGTGAGGAGGTTCCCGTTGCTGTTGTAGAGCCGATACCGAATGCTGTCCTTCGCGTTTTCTGGAACCGCGAGCAGCACTTCGCCACTGCTGGATTGGATGGTGACTCCGTCCGGGTGGTGCTCGAGACCTTCGGTCTCAGCGACGAAGGAACCGCTGGAGTCGTACAGATGGAACGCCATGAGATGGCGGCCGTTCTCATCGGACGCCACGTGCAGGATGCGTTCGCTTGAGACGGCATCTAGGAACGATGTAGATGTACCGGGTCGCCGATCACCGTACTTCATGTCCCCCTCCATTCAGCAGCTGATCACAGCGGGCGGCCCGCGGACGCCATCGTTTTCGGGCTGGGTTTCGTGTTCTTCGCCCGCTACCCGGCCAGTATTCGCGGCGAGACGGTCGAATGATTCGCCAGCCGCCGGAGCGCGGACCGGTACCTACGGAGCCGAGCGAGGGAGCGGCGCCCCTCCGGCTGGGTAGGCGCAAGTCCGTCGACCTCCCAGAATGCGCAGGCAACTTCCACGACATCCTGGTAGAACTGCTCCGGCCCAAAAACGCCCTCCGCTGCGAGTCGCGCGCTTCGTTGGTTGAAGTCGGTAATCACGTACCCCGGCATCTGGAATTGGGTGATGACCTTTGCCAGGGGAAGGGCGTAGTCCGGGTCGGCTTCCAGGTGCGCCTTTACCACGTCTCGATAAAACGCGTAGTGGCGGGTCTCATCTTTTGCGATCCTTTGGAGCGCCAGGGCCAGACCCGGGTCCTCGCGCTCACACGCTTGAGCTGTGTGGAGGTAAAACGCCTGCGTCGCTAGCTCTTGTATCGTCGTGTAGACCATCGCCTCGAATGGCGTCTCGAGTTGGTGTGACCACCCGCTTGCCAATACGGCCCGACGCTGTTTCGCACGCTCGTCGTGGTCGCCGTTGTCGGTCAGCAAGAGGTAGGTTTCGAGCAACGTGGAGTGCTGGTCCTCTTCCGAGGTCCACACGCGCACGAACTCCTGGATCGGCGGCGGCGCGGTCTTCAGGCCCTCATACAGGACCGCCGTGTACCAGGGTAGGTTTACCTCCGTGAGGAGCGCCGTTTCGACAGCCAGGTAGGCGAGGTCCGAGAGCGGGGGACTACGGCGCGGCGCGTGATACGCCTCCAGGGGGAGAAAGTCACGATACGACCAGTCGATGCGCGCGGACGTAGCCTTGTGGCGATCGAGCAGTTGGGCGATCTGCGGTTCTAGTGAAGATAGCAGCGGCTCAAGTGGCATCATGCACCTGCTGGCGACCGAATGGACACGTTGTCCCGAGTCGGGTGGGCTTAGTAGCGGCTCTGCGCGGGCGACCGCTTCGAGAAGCAACTGCGGCAGTAGACCGGCCGGTCACCTCGCGGTTCGAAGGGGACTTCGGCCTGCTGGCCGCATTCGGCGCAGGTGACGGAGTGCATTTCTCGCGTCGAGCCGTAGCCGCCCCCACCATCGCCTCGTTCCGCTTTGCGAGCTGCACGGCATGACGGGCAGCGCTTCGGTTCCGTATAGCCCTTCGAAGCGAAGAACTCCTGATCATCCGCGCTGAACGTGAATGACTGGCTACAATCCTGGCAACTGAGTGTTTTGTCGGTGAAAGGCATCGACGACCTCCTTTGTATTTAAGGCCCAGGTCGTCGAGAGGTAGGCATTTGAATGTTCTGCCGATCGAGGACGAGGAAACCCTTTCGGCCAGTATATCACAGTCGGCGGCTCTCTGCACGCCCGCCGAATGGCTGGTGGCGCACCAGGTCACGGCGATTCAGGGTCGCATCTGCATAGGTTCCATTGCGATGCAATAGGGCTACCCGCGACGAGCTTCGCCTTGCTCAAAACATGGGCGAAACCGACATGTCCAGGTACGCGCGGTTGGGCCATCGTGTGGCCGGACTAGCCTGCCTCTGCCGAAGGGGGCTACTTCACGCTCGCGGCCTTCTTCGTCTTGTCTTGCTTGGGCTTCTTTACGTTTTTGCCGCCCTTGTCTTTCCGTCCCATCACGATCCTCCCTTCAAGCTATTCCCAGCTTTCCTCCGGATTCTAACACGGAAGGCGCTGGAGTACAGGGCAGCATAAGAGCGGCCGGCTCTGCGCGTAGGATGCATTGGTGGGCAGCCGAACGATCACGTCGGAGGCTGACATCTGTGGGGCTCGAGGGCTCGGTACGCACCGGCCCTTCATCCCCACTTCACACTGCCGCTCTATAATCAAGTCGGCTCTCGGTAGCCACGAGATATGCGTGTTCTTATCGTTGAAGACGAACGGCGAATTGCCGATTTCATTCGGAAGGGTCTTTCCGAGCAAGGCTACGCCGTAGACGTTGCCTCCGACGGAGAGGAGGCGTTGGATTGGGCGGCCGTGGCCGAGTTTGACACGATCGTCCTGGATATCATGCTTCCCGTGCGTGACGGCATCGAGGTCTGCCGGCTCCTCCGAGAGCGAGGCGTCCGCACGCCGATCTTGATGCTCACGGCTCGGGATGCGGTCGAGGACCGCGTGCGCGGCCTGGACAGCGGCGCCGACGACTATCTGGTGAAGCCGTTCGCGTTCGCGGAGCTGCTGGCACGCCTGCGGGCGCTTGCTCGAAGGGAGCCCGTTCCTCAAGGTGCGGTTCTGCAGGTAGGCGATCTGACCCTGGATACCAGAACGCGCGAGGCATCCCGAGCTGGCGCGCCGATCTTGCTCACGAACCGGGAGTACGCCCTCCTCGAGTACCTCATGCGACACTCGAAGCAGGTGTTGACCCGGACGATGATCGCAGAACACGTCTGGAACTACGACTTCGATAACGCCACAAACGTGATCGATGTGCACATCAGAAATCTGCGTCGAAAGATCGACAACGCGTACCCGATCAAGCTGATACAGACGGTCCGCGGTGCGGGGTATCGCGTGGCTGACAGCGGGGTAGAGTAACTCGTGCGGGCGCCCCGGTCGATCCGCTTGCGGCTGGCGCTCTGGTATGTGCTGCTGCTCGCCGTCGTTCTCGGGGCCTTCAGTGCCGGCATTTACCTGACCCTCCGCCACAGCCTCTACACTAGTCTGGACGACTCTGTGGAGGTTCGCACAGAAGATCTCCTGGCGGTCGTTCGCGTCGAAGGAAGCAAGCCTACCCTCGATGGCGAGGTACCGTCCAATAGCTCGGATGAGGGAGAGCAGTTCATCCGTGTCTTCGACGCGTCTGGTGCGATCACGTTCGATACCAGCGCCGCGGCCGGCAAGGTATCCACGGACCAAGAGGCGCTTCGGGCCGCCCTGGTCGGAACAACTATTGCCCACGACGTCGATGGCGAGCATGAAATGTTTCGAGCTCGCCTGACGCCGATTCGCCGTGACGGTCAGGTGATTGGCGCTCTGGAATTCGGGCGGTCGAAGGGCGATGTTTCGGATACCCTCAGGACGCTGCTGCTCGTGCTAAGCATCTCCTATCCAGTGACAATCGCGCTGGCGAGCTTCGGTGGCATCTTTCTGGCGGGCCGCGCTCTATCGCCGATCGATAGGCTGACCAGGCTTGCGCGGCGTCTTTCGGCGGAGGATCTCAGCCAACGGTTGGACCTTGAGCTGCCGGACGACGAGGTCGGGCGGCTCGCCCGCACCTTCGACGACATGCTCGAACGCTTGGATGATGCGTTCCAGCGCCAACGCCAATTCACGGCGGACGCTTCGCACGAACTGCGAACGCCGCTTACCGCGATCAAGGGTCAGGTGGAGGTAACGCTCAGCAGACAGCGGAGCGTTGGTGACTACCAAGAGGTGCTCCATGCGGTGAACGAAGAGGTCGACCGACTGATCCGGCTTGTCGGTAGCCTGCTGACGCTGGCCCGCGCCGATGCTGGACAGATCCCGTTAGCGCTGGAGCCGGTGGACCTGCCGCAGCTCGTCGGGAGCGCCGTCGACCAGATACGCCCGATCGCTGGCCAGCGCGGTGTGGACATGCGTATCGAACCAGGCCCCGCGGTGACGCTGCAAGCCGACGAAGACTTGCTCCTGCAGCTCCTCCTCAATTTGCTCGACAACGCGGTCAAGTACACGCCGGCCGGCGGTAGCGTGACGGCTGGTTGGGGGGAGGCTGCTGGCTGCGCGGAGCTGTGGGTGAGCG
>JBAROU010000041.1:0-5772 GCA_049642385.1 Dehalococcoidia bacterium
GCTGTCTGCGCGCGGCGCCCAACGCATCCAGCACGGCGTCCGCTCGGTCGAAGACCCCGCGCTCGTTGCTGAGCTGGCCGAGCGGCGCATCCCGCTCGCCGTCTGCCCCACCTCGAACGTCCTGTTAGGCGTCGCGCCCACAATCGAAGAGCACCCACTCCGACAACTCTGGGACGCCGGTGTCCTCGTCTCCGTCAACACCGATGACCCGGGCTTCTTCGACTGCGACCTTACCGGCGAGTACGCCATCGCCGGTCGCCTGCTCGGCCTCGATCGCGCCGGCTACGGCCAGCTCGCGACGAAATCCGTCGAGAGCACGTTCGCACCGGACGAGATCAAAGCGGAGCTGCGCACTGCCATCGACGACTGGGTCGCGAAGGGAGCGGCGTGAGCGAAGCGCGCTCGATTGAGTTAGCCGGCTTCCCTGGTCTCGTCGCTGAAGGGGACGGCGAACGAAAGCCGTACCCGATCGTGTTCCTGCACGGCTTTTGGGGCCACCACAAGGTCTTCCCCACGTATCTGCGCTTCTTCTCGGCTGCCGGCTTCGACTGTTACGCTTTCTCGCGCCGTGGCCGCATGGGCGTCCCGCCAGCGCACGCGCGCGACGTGCGCTTCGATGACTTCGTCGACGACACGCTACAGGTGCTGGACGCGATCGGGCGCGAGGCGATCGTTGTTGGCTGGAGCCTCGGTGGGCTGATCGCGCAGAAGGTCGCCGAGGCCGGCCGCTGTCGCGCTGCCGTGCTCGTCACGCCGGTGGCCCCGCGCGATGTGCGCGTGTTGCCCCGCCGTGCCGCGCTGCCGATGTATCTCCGCCACCTGCACGACCTGCTGCTTGGGCGCTCGTTCCTCATCTCGTTCCGCAATGCGGAGCGCACCATGCTCAACTGCATGCCGCAGGACGAACGCCGGCCGGCGTACGAGACGATGGTGCCCGACTCCGGCACGGTCGGGCGTCAGATATCGATCGGTATCAAAGTAGATGACAAGAAGGTGCGCTGCCCGGTGTTCCTCGTCGTTGGCAGCGAAGACAACATCGCGCCCGCGCGCGCCGCTCTGCGCACGGCGAAGAAGTACGCCGCCGACTTCCGTGAATATCCGGAGCACAGCCACTGGCTACCGGACGAGCCCGGCTGGGAGAAGATTGCCCAGGATATTGTCGACTGGCTGGAGGAAAAGGTATTGCGCCAGGCGAAAGCGCCTGCTACTCTCCAAGCTGGCGTAGCTGATTCGCCAGCCGCGCCAGCTGGGTGACGATCCCTTCGACGTTGTACGGCCCCTGTGCCTGGTGATCGAGCACAGCACGCAGGTTCACCTGATAGCGATTGTTCCTGCCAACTTTCGTCCGTGTCACCACGCCGTCCTCGTCCATGTGTCCTAAGATTGAGAGGGTGGCGCGTTCCGTAATGCCCACGGCCCCCGAGATCTCCCGTAGCGTCGAATCCGGATGCTCATAGACGTGCAGGAGCACGAGCGCATGGTTGGTCAGGAAGCTCCACTTTTTCGCCATCGATTACCTTTGGCCCGCCACTTGACGAGGCACCATTAGAGAAGTATAATGCTGGTATCTAGAGTCCGGTAGTTCACTGACGGTATCAGCAATCCGGCGTTCAACATCCGGTATTAGGGTTGTACCACTAACGGCGGGGAAAGGTCAACCCGCAACGGTGTCCAGGTAGACGCTCGGCGCCGCCGAAGCTGCAGCCGAGTGCCTGGGGCTCCTCCGCCGGAGGGGCATCGATGATCGGGGGAGGGGAAGGAACCCTGGATGTTGGTACTCGATCGAAGGCTCAAGGAAGGGTTCTGGATCGGAGATCGCATCTTCGTGAAAGTCCTCGGCACCGGCAAACGACGCGTTAAGCTCGGTGTAGACGCCCCGGATGATCTAGCCATCGTGCGAGACGAGTTACGCGCTCGCACCATCCCGAATCGCAACAACAACCAGCACACGCTTACCCAACGTCGCGATCCCTCCGGCTAGCATCGGTTCAGCGGGAATAGGTGGGGACACCGATGTCGTCGGATGGACGACCGGCGGGCGGCTTCTCTCAAGAGGCCGCCCGCCACACGCTTAAGAGAGGTCCAACAGGAGCCGGTACAACAGGTAGTACAACCGAGTGCCGTCCAGCACCAGCACGTCGCCGCCTCGGCTCAGCCGCGGCTCCACGTGCTCGAACAGCGATACTTCCGTGAAGTGCACCTTCTCCCGGCCATCGAGCGCGTCCCGCAGCCGGCGCGACTCCACATAGGGGATGAACTTGTCGCCGCGGTCGTGGATGATGAACACCTCCGCCCGCAGCCGGTCGATCACGCGGTCCGGCGACAGCCGCGCCAGACGCGTGATGAGCGATGGTGGCAGTTGCTTCAGCAGTGCCGGCGTCGTTGCAGGGTCAGGTCTCGTCAGCACCTCGTACGCCGCACGGCCTTCCGGGGTGAGGCTGGCCAGCTCTGCTCTGGTGGGCCGTCCCTCGCGCCCGGCGATGCCGCACAGAAACGCCTGGTCTCCTATATCGACGAACGCCCGGCACGCCGTGACGCGGTCGCTGGCATCCGACAGCTGGCTGATGATCTGCAGCGCCATCACTTCGACCGTGTGCGGGTCGGGCTCCCAGTCCTCCTCCCGTCCGTCGTACTTGATCCTGTGCGCGCCGATCGCCTCCAGCGCATCGAGAGCGTCGTAGTACGCGCCGAAGCTCACCACGAAGTCGACCCGGTCGGCGATGCGCTCGTCGGACGCCGCCACAAGCGCCAGCGAGCCGCCCACGCTCACGCCGATGTAGCCGACGCGCTCCGGGTCGACGTACGGCTGCGCTTCCGCGAACTGGAAGATGCCGGCGAGCGCTTCGATCTCCTCCGGCTCGATTTGCTCCGCGTCCAGCCGATCAGAAAATGGCACGATCATTACCATGCCGGCGCGCGTGATGGCCTCCGCCAGCTTCACCAGTCGAGCGTCGTCCAGAGCGAGCGGTGGCGCCCCCATCGAGAAAATGATCGCGGCGTGCGGGCTGTCGCCTGGTGGCCGGTAAACGTCCGCCAGAATCGAGCCGCCGTCGTATGGGATGCGCTTCCGCTCGACGATCGGGTCGGCCGTGAACCAAGTGACCGGCCGCACCGGCAGGTCGACGAGCATGTCAGGGAGGACGAACGCGGAGATCGTGGCGGCGCGGCCCGGCCGTGAGAAGCACAAGCCAGAGCAGATCACGGCGATCACGAGCAGCGCGACGCCCAGCGGCCACGCGCGGCGCAGCGCCCCGAAGCGAGGCCGCGCACGAACGCCCGACGTCGCCTCGAGGTGCGGGCCGCTCACGGCCTCAGTGTGCCATCGAGGGGTGGGTGCGGCAACCGCCCGGCGTCAGTCCCAGAGCGCGGGCTGGCCGGCCGGTGCCCGGTTGTGGGGCGGCACACCCAGGTGCTCGTACGCGGCGCGCGTGACGACGCGACCGCGCGGCGTCCGGTGCAGGAAGCCGAGCTGGAGCAGGTACGGCTCGTACACGTCCATGATCGTGTCCGCCTCCTCCGAAATCGCCGCCGCGATGGTATCCAGCCCCACTGGCCCGCCGTTGAACTTCTCGATCACCGTGCGCAGCACTTTGTGGTCCACGTCGTCCAGGCCCAGACTGTCGATCTCCATGCGCGCGAGCGCATCGCCCGCCACCTGGTTGGTGATCTTGCCGTCGGCGATCACCTGCGCGTAATCGCGCACGCGCCTGAGCAGCCGGTTCGCCACGCGCGGCGTCCCGCGCGCTCTGCGCGCGATCTCCATCGTTCCTTCTTCGTCCATCTCAACCTCGAGGATGTGCCCTGAGCGACGCACGATGGTTGCGATGGCGTCCGTATTGTAGAAGTCGAGCCGGTACACCGCGCCGAAGCGGTCGCGCAGGGGCGGGCTCATCATCGCGTAACGCGTCGTCGCGCCGATCAGCGTGAAGCGCGGCAGCGCCAGGCGCACGCTCCGCGCGCCTGGGCCCTTGCCCAACACCAGGTCGAGCGCGTAGTCCTCCATCGCTGGGTAGAGGATCTCCTCCACCGCGCGGGCGAGGCGGTGCATCTCGTCGATGAAGAGCACGTCATCCGGCTGGAGGTTCGTCAAGATCGCCGCCAGGTCGCCCGGCCGCTCGATGGCGGGCCCGGACGTGGTGCGAATGCTCACGCCCATCTCGGCGGCGATGATGTTCGCGAGCGTGGTTTTGCCCAGGCCGGGCGGGCCGTAGAGCAGCACGTGGTCTAGCGGTTCACCGCGCTGCTTCGCCGCCTCGATGCCAATGCGCAGGTTGTCCTTCACTTTGTCCTGGCCGACGTACTCCTCCAGACGCCGCGGCCGCAGGGACGACTCGAACGGCTCGTCCTCGTCTCGCGGCGCTCCAGCCAGGATCCGGTCAGCGGTCATGGACTCCTTCCGCTACGGCCCATTGTAGCAGCAGGGTTCCGCTGAATCCGCCGCCCTTACGTGTACACCGCGATCACGACCGCGTCCTGCGGGTTCGGCTCGTCGAAAAACAGCACCGCGCAGCGCCGGCCCGCCACCATCTCTCCCGACGCGATGTTGCGCGCCACCGCTACGCCCGAGAGCCACACGGCCAGGCTGCCCGCCACCTGCACGGTCGCGGTGTACGTGCCGCTATCGAACGCTTTGACCACGCCTCGTCGTAGCTTCATCGACCTCACACCTTGCTCAGGCGTAGCCGCTGTTCATACATCGCTGAACCGCGCCGCCGATACCGCATCGTGATCCCTGCGACGCGGAACCGCGCCGCCACGAAGCCAACGCGCGGGTCGGTCACGGCGACCACGTCGTACAGCTCCTGGCCGCAGTTGGCGGGCACGATCAGCTCGCCGCGCTCAGACGCCAACGTCTCTTGGCGCAGCGTCGCCGCCGCCCGGTCCACCGCGAGTGCGACAGACGTGACGTTCAGGTCCTGCACCTGGCGCAATCGATCGAGCAAGTCGCCGACCTCGTCCCACGCGAAGTCCTCCGCCAGCACGCCGTTGCCGAAGACCTGCGCGCGGTTCGCCGCCAGCCCGTTCGTCGCATAGCGCGCGCTGAAGATGCGGTGATCGGTGCCGTAGTCGTAGCCAGCGCTGTCCGTGGCGAGCGGCTCGAACAGATACGCGAACTCCGCCGCGAGCCGCAGGATATCCGGTGTCATCGCCAGCAGCCGTTCGACCGTGCGGCGCCCGTCGTCGCCCGGGTGGATGGTGAACGCTGGCTGGTGCGACGTGATAACCGCGCTCCCGCCGATGTCCACTAACTCGATGCCAGCCTGCCCGAGGACGAATTGCAGGATCTGGCCTACCGTCAGGCTCGCTGCAGCCCACGCGTACTGGCGTCGAGCGCGCCAGCCGCGCAGCAGCGTCCAACCATCGCTCGCGAAGAGCGTCAGCGTCGCCTCACCGCCCGCCGACGCGTACTCCCACCCGTCGAGCCAGTAGCGCTCGCCGGCCGAGACCTCCTCGCCCGCCGTGGTGAGGTACCCCGGACTGACGGCAAGCTCCGCGCCCAGCCGGATCGCGGCTGCCGCCCCGGTCGAGAGGTCGTTGTAGCGACCGTCGTCGTTCCGCAGCACGACCCGCACGCGTCCGCCGTCGCGCCGAATGTCTGCCGCCAGCTCGAGTACATCCGCGCTAACGTCGATCTCCGCGGCGATGAGCGGCGAGCGCCAGACGCCGTTGCCAGTCGAGAGCCACGCGTACGTGGCATCGCCCGTGATCGCCATGCCGAACGTGTCCTCGTAATCGAACGGCACCGGCTCGCGCCAGGCGTTCGCGGCGAAG
>JBAROU010000048.1:0-17136 GCA_049642385.1 Dehalococcoidia bacterium
GAGACACCCAGGGCGCTCGCGCCCACGACCGCGAGCACGACGGCGGCGGCGGCGGCGCGCGCTAGCGGTGAGGCAACGTTGCCGAATATCGGCCAGCGCAGGCCGCCTCCCGAGGGCTTGGCCGACGGCTCGGACTTGCCCCAGCGCAGACCGAAGACGTTTGCCAGCATGCCGCGCTTCTCCTGTGCCCGCGCGTCGTGAAGGCGGTCGAGCATCGCCTGCCAGCCGGCGTCGTAGGCCGCTGCGGACGGCTCAGGGTGCTCCGTTGAGAGCATCTCGCTGCGCAGCTCCAGGTAGGGGCGCAGCTCCGAGGCGTGCTGCGGGTGGGACGCGAGGCAGGCGTCGAGCGTGGCTCCGGCGTCCATTGCCTCGAAGCATTTGGCCAGCATGGCCTCCTGGGACTTGGTCAGCTCGTTCATGGTCGTTCCAACAGGCATATCGTCCGAGCGGCCCCAGATTTACCGGCCTGCGCAGAAAAAACGTTCAGGCCGCCCATCGACCGTCCTCCGGCATCCGGCCCGGCCCCAGCAGATTGCGCAGCGAGGCGAGCGCGCGCACTTCGAGGGAGTAGACTGCCCGTTCGCTCCGGCCCATGGCCTCGGCGATCTCACTCGTGGAGCAGCCCGAGTAAAAACGCAAAGCGACGACCTGCTGCTGGTCCTCGGTGAGCTGCTGAAGCGCCGCCAGCACGTCCTGCCGGTCGGTCACCTGCGCTGCCGGGCCCGGGTCGTGGGGCGTCATCGTCGCCGCGGCGCGCTCGAGCGCCCGAGTCTCGCGCTCGCGCGCTCGTAGATGGTCGCTGACGACGTTGCGAGCGATGCGATAAAGCCAGGCGAGGAGCGGCCGACCACGATACTCGTAGCCATCGATGCCCTCGAGGGCTTCGAGATAGACTTTTGAGGCGAGGTCGGCGGCGGTGGCCTCGCTCGTTGTGCGGGCGTAACAGTAGAGGAAGAGCTTGCGATAGTAGGCGCGGTAGATCTCGACCCAGGCCGTGGGCATGCGCTGCTTGGCGCGCTCGATGAGCAGCGCCTCGTCGTCGTGCGTCGGCCGGGCGGCCTCGCCGTTCACGATTATACGCCTCCCTCAGGGTTGTCCCTCATAGGAGTTATCGGCGCGACGGCGGCGGTTCTTGTGGACGATTATTCGGACAGGCAGTTGGGCAGCATGGGTGCGCTACCATGAACTCGCCATGCCAGAAACGCTCGTCGAACGGGTGAAGGCGGTGCCGCAACGGCCCGGTGTTTACCTCTTCCGCAACGAGAAGGCGCGGGTGATCTACATCGGCAAGGCGGCGAACCTGCGCACGCGCATGCGCTCGTACTTCGGCGCGGCGCGCAGCATGGAGCCGAAGACGCGAGTGCTGCGTGGCGCCATCGTCGATTTCGAATACGTGGTCACACCCACGGAGCAGGACGCGTTGCAACTGGAGGCGACGCTGGTCAAGCGCCACCAGCCGTTCTTCAACGCGACGCTGAAGGACGATAAGCACTTCCCGTACTTGAAGGTCGATCTGACCGACCCGTTCCCGCGCATCTACATCACGCGCCGCGTCGCGAAGGACGGCGGGCGTTACTTCGGCCCGTTCGCGAGCGCTGGCTCCGTGCGCAAGACGCTCGATATCACGAAGAAGCTCTTCCCGTGGCGGAGCTGCACGATGACGATCACCGGCAAGGAGCCGCGCCCGTGCCTGGAGTACTACATCCACCGCTGCATCGCGCCGTGCACGTCGTACTGCACGAAGGACGAGTATGACGAGGTGATCCGCCAGACGATCCTGTTCCTGGAGGGGCGTACGGACGAGGTGCTGCGCGACCTGAGCGCGCAGATGGCCGAGGCGTCGGAGACGCTCGAGTTTGAGCGTGCAGCGCACATCCGGGACCAGGTGCGCGCGATCGAGCGCGTGACCGAGACGCAGACCGTTGCCTCGACGAAGCCGACCGACGCCGACGTCTTTGGCCTCGCGCGGCAGGACAACGACGCCACCGTGCAGATGCTGTTCGTGCGCGGCACGAAGATGATCGGCGCCGACCACTTCCGCCTCGAAGGGGCGAGAGACGCCACGGACGGCGAGGTGCTCGCCAGCTTCCTCAAGCAGTTCTACGAATCGGCGACGTACGTGCCGCGCCGACTCTATCTGCCGGTCGAAGTGCCGGAGTCGGAGCTGCTCACAGCGTGGCTTTCGGAGCGGCGCGGCGGGCCGGTCGAGCTCGTCGTGCCGCAGCGAGGCGAGAAGCGCCGCCTAGTCGAGATGGCGCGGGCGAACGCGCGCGAAGCGCAGGAGCAGGCGCGCGCCAAGTGGCTGGCCGACCGAGGCAAGACGCAGACCGCGCTCGAGGAGCTGCAGGAAGCGCTCGACCTGGTGGACCTGCCCAAGCGCATCGAGTGCTACGACATCTCGAACATCCAGGGGACGAGCTCCGTCGGCAGTATGGTGGTGTTCCTGGACGGCCAGCCGCGAACGCAGGAGTACCGTCGTTTCAAGATCCGCACCGTCGAGGGCGCGAACGACTTCGCGATGATGGCCGAGGTGCTGCGCCGTCGCTTTCGCAAAGCGACCGCGCCCGCCGAACGCGCCGGGCACACAACCGACGACGACGGCCCGGCCGGTCAGCCGGCCGAGGAGTCGGCGACGGAGCGGGCCGCGCGGCAGACGCGCGATGAAGCGTGGCAGACGCTGCCCGACTTGCTGATCGTCGATGGCGGGAAGGGGCAGCTCAGCGCGGCGCTGGACGTGCTGCGCGAAGCTGGGCTGGAGCCGATCGTGCCCGTCGCGGGGCTGGCGAAGCGCAACGAGGAGCTGTTCGTGAAGGACGAGCCGGAGCCGATCGTGCTGCCGCGTCGCTCACAGGCGCTCTACCTCGTCCAGCGCGTGCGGGACGAGGCGCACCGCTTCGCCGTGACCTACCACCGGAACGTGCGCCAGAAGCGCGGCATGCAGTCGGCGCTGGACACCGTGCCGGGCATCGGCCCTAAGCGGAAGAAGGCGCTGCTGCGCAAGTTCGGCTCGCTGAAGGGCATCCGTGAGGCGCCGGTGGAGGAGATCGCCGCCACCGTCGGCTTCACCACGCGTTTGGCAGAGCAGGTGAAGGAGAGCGTGTGACCGTCGACCTTCGTTACGCCGTCAGCGTGCCCAACTATGGCGAGTTCGCCGATGTGCGCGCCGTCGCGCAGCTTGCGCGGGAGGCGGAGGCGGCGGGCTGGGACGGCTTCTTCACCTGGGACCACATCCTGCTCGACGCGAACGCCGGCGTCCCGATGTCCGACCCGTGGGTCGCGCTCACCGCGATCGCGCTCGCGACGGAGCGCATGCGCATCGGCACGCTGATCACACCGCTCGCGCGACGGCGGCCGTGGGTGGTCGCACGTCAGACGGTGACGATCGATCACTTGTCGAACGGGCGGATGATCCTGGGTGTGGGGCTGGGCTTTCCGCCCGAGGCCGAGTTCGCCGCGCTGGGCGAGGACGCGGACGACGGCGTGCGCGCGGAGAAGCTGGACGAAGCGCTCGACATCATCACGGGCCTCTGGCGTGGCGAGGCGTTCTCCCACGCCGGTAAGCACTACAGCATCGACGGCGCGACGTTCCTGCCCCGGCCGGTGCAGCAGCCGCGCATCCCGATCTGGGTCGCCGGCGTATGGCCGAACTGCGGCCCTCTGCGACGAGCGGCGCGCTGGGACGGCGTCGTGCCGCTGAAGGTGGGCGCGGCCGGCATCGAGACGCTGACGCAGCCGGACCTAGCGGAGATCGTGCGCTACGTGCACGAGCATCGGACGAACGATGGGCCGTTCGACGTCGTCTGCGGCGGGCCACCGCCGGACGACGACCCAGCGCGCCTGCCCGACCTGATCGCCTCGTTTCGAGAGGCGGGCCTTACGTGGTGGCTGGGATCCACCGGCGGCGAGCCCGGCAGCTTCGCCGACTTGCGGGCGCGGGTGCGCGCCGGGCCGGTGCGGTAAACAACACCTACGCCGTGCGCTAGAATAGTGTCCGCCATGACCGCGCTCACCCAACTCGACGCTGACCTGCGCAAGATCGGCGCGGCGTACAGCGGGAAGTGGACGTACGCGCTCACGGATCTGACGTCCGGCGGGCACATCGGGTTCGCTGAGGAAGACGTGATGCCGACGGCGTCGCTGATCAAGGTGCCGGTGCTGGTTACGCTCTACCAGGCGGTGCACGACGGACGCCTCTCGCTCGACGACCGCATCCGCTACGAACCAGAGCACGATGTCCAGGGCTCCGGCGTGCTGATGCGCCTCTCGCATGGCGTGGAGATGACGGTGCGCGATGCGGCGGTGCTCATGATCATCATCTCCGACAATGTGGCGACGAACATGTGCATCGACCTCGTCGGGCTCGACGCGATCAACGCCCAGATGCGAAGCTATGGCCTCGAACAGACATCGCTCTTCCGGCGGTTGGGCGACCGCGGCGGCGGGCTGGACGCGCGCAAGATGTCGGTGAGCACGGGGCGCGAGATGGCGCGCCTGCTGGAGCTGATCGCGCGCCACGAGGCGGTGTCGGCAGAGGCGTCGGAGGACATTCTGCGCATCATGCGCCGCCAGGACTATCGAAACGAGCTGTCACGCCTGCTCCCCTGGAACGAGCTGAACGTGCTGCCGGACCACCGGGACAACTGGGTAGCGGAGAAGGGCGGCGCGTTCCTGAACGGCATTCGGGCGTCGGGCGCGGTCTTCCACGGCACGCGCGGCGCGTTCGTGATGGCGGCGTTCTGCGAGGGCGGGACGGCGGGCGGCGGCACCGGCCGCGAAGCCGAGGGCAACGTCCTCATCGGGGAGCTGGGCCACACCGCGTGGCAACGGCTGCTGGCCTCGTAGCAGACACGAAACGGTCGGAAGCGCGATGAAGGAAGAACGCATGACGACCGAGGAAGTCCTCGACGCGATTGCGCGGGAGCGCGCGCGGCTGATGAAGGCTATCGATGCGCTGGGCCCGCATGCCTCGATCGTGCCCGTGACAGAGGAGGGCTGGACTGCGAAGAACGTGCTCGCGCACCTCATCCACTGGGCGACGCAGATAGCCTTCGGCCTGGGTGCGCAGATCGAGCCTCCGGTGTACGTACTGGAGGAACGCCGCCGCCGGTCGCAGGCAGGGCTCAGTGATCGCATGCCGAGCGGCGACGAATGGAACGCTCTCGCCGTCGCCTCTTACAGAGACGTTCCGTTGGACCAGGTGCGCTCGGAATTCGAAGGCTCGGTGGAAGCGCTGAGCGCTCAGGCGCGCCTGCGCACGGACGATGAGATGAGCGATACCGATGCGATTCCGTGGGCTCCCAACAGGCCGCTCTGGCACTTCATCGCCGGTGACACCTTCCTGCACTGGCCCTTGCACGCCGAGGCCATCGAGCGCGCGGCGACGCGAGAGGCGTAGCCGAGGGCCTCCCGCGATGGTAAGATAGGGCGCCAGCGCAAGGAGGGCGTCGCTATTATGGATTACCCCACCGAGGCCACCGCCGTCGTCCGGCTCTCGCTCATGCAACCGAAGCCAGGCGCGCAGGAGCGCGTGCTGGAGTTGCAGCAGCAGATCGTGAGCTGGCTGCCGGGCAAGCCCGGCTCTATCGCGGGCTACATCATCGTGGGCGGCGACCCGCAGGGTCGCGTCGGGCACGTCTCGATCTTTCGCTCGGAGCAGGACGCCGACCAGGCGGCGCAGTCCGACCACGTGCTTGCGATCCGCTCGGAGCTACTGCTGGTGATCGAAGAGGACTCCCACGTCGAGCACTCCTACATCGGCGTGGATCCGACGAAGCTCCGCTGACGGATCGCAGCGCAGCGGCATCGGAACGATCCAACGCCTACCGCCCGAGCTAATCCTGAAGCTCAAGCGCCACTTCTGGCGACAAGCGCATCCGTAAGCCTGCTTTCGGCTACCCTGTGACCGCGATGAGCGAATCCGCGATCGACGTCCGCGGTCTGCGCAAAGCGTACGGCACGCTCGAAGCGGTCGCCGGCATCGACTTGCGCGTGGAGCGCGGCGAGGTGTTCGCGCTGCTCGGGCCGAACGGCGCCGGCAAGACAACGACCGTCGAGATCCTGGAAGGGCACCGCGACCGCGACGCCGGCGACGTGACCGTGCTCGGCTATGACCCGCGACGGGGCGAGCGCGGCCTGCGCCAGCGTATCGGCATCGTGCTCCAGAGCACGGGCGTGGAGCCGTACCTGAAGGTCGAGGAGGCAATCGAGCTCTACCGCGGCTACTATCCTCACCCGCGGTCGCTGGACGACATCATCGAGGTCGTAGGCCTGCAAGAGCAACGATCGTCGCGGGTGCGCCGACTGTCGGGCGGGCAGCAGCGCCGCCTGGATGTCGCGATCGGCCTCGCCGGCGACCCGGAGCTGCTCTTCCTGGACGAGCCGACCACGGGGTTCGACCCTTCGGCGCGGCGTAACGCCTGGGAGATGATCAAGAGCCTGCAATCTCTGGGCAAGACCGTCTTCCTCACCACGCACTACATGGAAGAAGCGCAGCAGCTCGCGGACCGCGTCGCGATCATCGTCGGCGGGCGCATCGTCGTGGAGGGCGCGCCGGGAGAGCTGATACGCGCGGACGAGACGACACGCATCAGCTTCCGCCTGCCCGTCGCGGCAGGCCAGCCTTCGGCCGAGCTACCGGCGCAGCTCGTCGATGGCGCGACCGTCGCGAACGGGCGCGTGACGATCGAGACGGCGGAGCCGACGAAGACGCTGCACGCGCTCACGGGCTGGGCGACGGAGCTCGCTCTCGAGCTCGACGAGCTAACCGTATCGCGCAGCACGCTGGAGGACGTCTACCTGCGGCTGACCGGCGGCGAGGAGGGCGAGGCATGAACGACGTTGCGCTGGCGCTGCGGCAGGTGGTGTACGAGAACCGCTCGTTTTGGCGCAACCCGGCGGCCGCGTTCTTCACGTTCATCATGCCGCTGATGTTCCTAGTGATTTTCAACGTCGTGTTCGGCGACGAAAGGATCGACCGCTTCGGTGGCACGGTGAGCGGCTCACAGTTCTACGTGCCCGGCATCGCGGCGCTCTCCGTGATCAGCGCGGCCTATACCAACATCGCGATGATGGTGACCATCGCGCGCGACCAGGGACTGCTCAAGCGCGTGCGCGGGACGCCTCTCCCTGCCTGGGCGTTCCTCTTCGGCAAGATCGTCCACGCTACGCTCGTGGCGCTGCTGCTCGTCGCGATCGTGACGGCTGCAGGCGCGCTCTTCTACGACGTGAACGTGCCGACCGACACGATGCCCGCGTTCATCGTCACGCTGATCGTGGGTTCGGCGAGCTTCTCGGCGCTGGGCCTAGCGATGACGGGCTTCATCCGTAACGCGGACGCTGCGCCCGCGATCATCAACGGCACAATCCTGCCGCTCTTCTTCATCTCCGACATCTTTATCCCTCTCTCGGACGCGCCGGCGTGGCTGCGCACGCTGGGCGACGTCTTCCCGGTGAAGCACTTCTCAGATGCGCTGGGCATGTCGTTCAACCCGTTCGAGAGCGGTTCGGGCTTCGATGTGAGTTCGCTGCTGATCATCGCGGCCTGGGGCCTGGGCGGCGTCCTCGTAGCGATACGCTCCTTCTCGTGGGAGCCGCGCGGGTAGGCTGCCGCGGCTCTTGTGCTAAGCTGCGCAGCGAATACGCCACGACGGCAGGATGCCGAAGGAGGCGCTCATCGAGTTCCAGGCGGCCAGGCAAGCGCTCGTCCAGTCACTGCGGCGGGAGATCTCAGACCAGCGTGTGCTCGACGCGTTCGCGCGCGTGCCGCGCGAACGGTTCGTCGCGCCGGAGTTGGAACGTTACGCCTACGACGACCGCGCCCTCCCGATAGGTCACGACCAGACGATCTCACAGCCGCTGATGGTCGCGCTCATGCTTCACGCGCTGGCGCTCACAGGCGACGAGAAGGTGCTCGAAGTCGGTACCGGGTCCGGCTACCAGGCGGCGCTGCTCTCAACACTGGTGCGCGAGGTCATCACCGTGGAACGGATCCCAGAACTCGCGGCGGGCGCTGAACGGCGGCTGCGCGACCTTGGTTGCGATAACGTTCACGTCCACATCGCGCGCGACGATCTCGGGTGGCCCGAGGACGGCCCCTTCAACGCAATTATCGTCGCGGCGGGCGCGCCGGACGTGCCTTCTTCGCTCGTTGACCAGCTCGCGATGGGCGGGCGGATGGTCGTACCCGTCGGCGCGCGCCGGCTGCAGCAGCTCGTGCGGGTGACGCGCTCCGAGCGCGGCGTGACGCTGGAGAAGCTGGGCGAGTGCCGCTTCGTGCCGCTGATCGCGCCTGCGGAGGGCTGGCCGGCTCGAGAACCGACACCCAACGGCTCCCGGCCACAGGCCTGACATCTCGATGGCTGCCCGCTTTCGCTTCACGTAGTTTCCCAGGTATCATTATGTCCATGAAGACGCTCGCCTTCGGGCTCGTCAGCCTTACGCTGGCCCTCGCCCTCGCCGCCTGTGGAGACAGTAGCGATACAATCGGCGAACCGACCATCGCGACCGACGAAACGCCGCCTGTCGTCACGATCCAAGCGCCGACGGAGGAAGGCACACCCGGCGTGATTCCGAGTACGACGCCCGGTGCGACGCCGGACGGCAGTGGGACGAACGGCGGTGGCTCACAGAACGGAAGTGGGCAAAACGGCAATGGCGGCCAAGGCGGGGAAGGGCCTAAGACCCCGCTCGACCTGACACGCGAGGAGCTGGCGGACCAGTTCAATGGCAAGCTAGCGGATATCGACCTTCTTTCGAACGTGCCGATCGCCTGGCCCGATGCCTGCCTGGGCCTCGGCGAGCCGGGCGAGACCTGCGCGCAGGTCGAGACGGTGGGCTTCCGGATCGTGCTCGTCCTGGGCGAATCGCGCTACATCTACCGAACAAACGAATCAGGTACAGACATCCGCCTCGAGAAGGTGCAAGACTTCTCGAACGTGGGCGACGACAACAGCAACAACTAGCGACCCTTGTACTCCGCCTTGCGCTTCTGCGCGAAGGCAAGCGGCCCTTCGCGAGCGTCTTCCGTGGCGAGCACCTTGCGTGAGAACTCCCCCTCCTGCTTAAGCCCCTCTTCCATCGACAGCTCGAGGCCGCGTAGCGCCGACTCCTTCGCCGCGCGCACGGCGAGCGGACCGTTCTCACAGATCTTTTGAGCCAGCTCGCGCGCCTTGGACAGGACCTGGTCGGCGGGCACCACGTAGTTGACGAGGCCATAGCGCAACGCCCATTCGGCGTCGAAGCGAGCGCCGGTGATCAGCAATTCGAGCGCGATACCGCGGGGAACCGTGCGCGGGATGCGCTGCGTACCGCTGGCGGCGGGGATGATGCCACGCGTCACCTCGGGCACGCCGAACTGCGCGTGTTCCGCCGCGACGCGCATGTCGCAACTGAGCGCGATCTCCAGCCCGCCGGCGAGGCAGTAGCCGTTGATCGCAGCAATGATCGGCTTCCAGCATTCGAAGTTGCGGGTGATGCCTCCGAAGGGCGCGCGGAAGTGCTCACTCAGGCCGCCGCCCTCACCGGACATCGCCTTCGCCATGGCGACGAGGTCGTTGCCCGTGGAGAAGGCGCGCTCGCCAGAGCCAGTGAGGATCGCTACCCAGAGGTCGTCGCTGTCACGGAAGTCGGAGAACGCTGTGTGCAGCTCGAAGCTGGTCTGCGGGTCGATGGCGTTCAGGCTCTCCGGCCGGTTGATCGTAAGCAGGGCGATGTGGCCGTCCTTCTCGTAGACGATCTTCTCGAACTTCTCGGCCATGACGACTCCTCTCGTGGGCTGTGGTAGCATCTGTCGGCGGAGGCAAGGATAACAACCGCGATGAGCGAGCGTCCAGTGCGCGTCATCGAAGTCAAGCGGCGTCTCGACGGGCGCACGTCCCGCTTCGCGTGCGCACTGGTGCTGCGCCGCCCGCATGTCGTCGTGCTGCGCTACGAGAACAAGCGGACGTATCGAACGGCGCACACGCGTATCGCCGCCGGCAGCCACACCTACGGCTTCTTCTGGAAACGACGTCCCTACCAGCTCTACCGTGTCGTCGGGCCGGAGGGCGTACTGATCGCGCACCGCTTCGACGTGGTCGAAGACGTGTGCCTGGAGGAACGCCAGGTCTCGTACCTGGACCTCCTGCTCGATGTGTGGGTGGACGCGAGCGGGCGCGCGTGGGTGGAGGACGACGACGAGGTGGCAGACTACGTTCGGCGCGGTGCGCTCACGCCTGCGCAACATGAACGCATCGAGCGGACGCGCGCGCTGCTCCTGCGCCGCCACGGCGCGATCGCGCGCGAGGCGGAACGACTGCTGACGGAGGCGGGGGTGTAGCGAGATCGGGGTAGTGTTCAGCCTCACGAATCGTGATAGGCTACGACACACGAATCGTGATAGGCTACGACAAATGATGGGTACGCAGATTTCACCAATGCTGGCAGTGAGCGACCCGGACGCCGCGATCGATTTCTACAAACGAGCGTTCGGAGCGGAAGAACTGTGGCGCATCGGCCAGCCCGCCGAGGTTGCTGGCCTGTCTATTGGCGGCGCTCGCCTCTTTCTCGCGCGCGAGAACCCTCCTGCAACGCGCTCGCCTGACTCGGCGGGGCATACCACCGTGCGAATCGAGTTGTTTGATGACGACCCGCAAGGCGTGCACGACCGGGCGATGGCCGCAGGTGCTCGCAATGGCAGCCGTGTTGAGGAACGCACGCACCAAACAATCGGCCCGCGCACGACGCTGCGTATGCTCCAGGGCAGCGTCATTGATCCGTTCGGACACGTCTGGCTCATCGGCAAGTTCCTCGGCTAGCGCCCAAACGCACGGAAGGAACTGACGACCTTGCCAAATTGTGTAGGCAGCACCGATGCTCTATTATGATCACAACCCTCCTGACGTCGGGGGGTACTACATCTCAGGAAGGTCCCATGCCACGCGGCTCGAACAAGCTGTACAACGTCGCTGTCGTGGGCGCGACGGGGATCGTCGGGCAGGAGTTCCTGCGCATCCTCGGCGCCCGTCCGTTCCCTCTGCGTGACCTGCGGCTCATGGCCAGCAAGCGCTCGGCGGGCCGGCGCATCGCCTTCGGCGAGCGCGATATCGAGGTGGAGGAGGCGACGACGAAGTCGTTCGCCGGGACGGACTTCGTCTTCATTTCGGCGACGGACGAAGCCTCGCGCGAGTTCGGGGCCGCAGCGGCGAAGGCAGGCGCCATCGTGATCGACGACAGCGCGGTCTGGCGCATGGAGCCCCACGTACCGCTCATCATTCCCGAGGTGAACGCGGACGATGTGAAACAGCACCAGAATATCCTCTCGATCCCCAACTGCACGACGACGCCGCTGGTTCTGGCGCTCTGGCCTATCCACCGCGTCAACCCGGTCCAGCGCGTAACCGTCGCGACGTACCAGTCGGTGTCCGGCACGGGGCAGGCGGCGGTGCACGAGCTGGTGGAGCAGA
This sequence comes from Dehalococcoidia bacterium, assembly GCA_049642385.1. GTDB lineage: Bacteria > Chloroflexota > Dehalococcoidia > DSTF01 > RBG-16-68-14 > JBAROU01. The sequence continues at coordinate 11,442 of JBAROU010000048.1, forward strand.
CGCGGCTGATCCTGGAAAACCAGCGCACCTCGCCGCACGTTTACCCGCACCAGATCGCGTTCAACGTGCTGCCGCAGATCGGCTCGTTCAAGGACGACGGCTACACGAGCGAAGAGTGGAAGATGGCCGCCGAAACGCGCAAGATCATGCACGAGCCAGAGCTGCCCATCTCGGCGACGTGCGTGCGCGTACCGGTGTATATCAGCCACAGCGCGGCTGTGCATGTCGAGCTGAGCCGCGCTATGGAGCCGGACGATGCGGCATCACTGCTCCGCAAGGCGCCAGGCCTCGTCGTGCAGGACGACCTGTCGGTCGGGCTCTATCCACAACCGTGGACGGCAGCCGGCCGAGACGAAGTGTTCGTCGGGCGCATCCGGAAGGACAGCTCGCACGAGCGGGGGCTCGCGTTCTGGGTCGTCGGCGACAACCTGCGCAAGGGCGCTGCGCTGAACGCGCTCCAGATCGCTGAGGAGATGATCAGCCGGGGGCTGGTGTAAGGTCTCCTAACCTCGTGGCGGATCGAGTTCCTCTGCTATAATCCTCGTACATAACTTCTGGTGGAGCATCCGATGGCTGATTTCGGACGGCTGATCACGGCGATGGTGACGTGCTTCGCCGACGACGGGTCGGTGAACTACGGCGCGACGGGGCAGCTCGCCCTCGCGCTGCTCGATTCGGGAAGCGACGGCGTACTCGTCGCGGGCACGACCGGTGAGTCGCCGACGCTGACGCACGAGGAGAAGCTGCGCCTCTTCGCCGAAGTGAAGTCGGCCGTGGGCGAACGCGGCGCCGTGATCGCCGGCACCGGCACGTTCAACACCGCCGAGACCGTGGAGCTGACGCGCGAGGCGGAGCGCACCGGCGTCGACGGTGTGCTCATGGTGACGCCCTACTACAACAAACCGACGCAGGAAGGGCTGGTGCGCCACTTCCGCGCGGCCGCGGAGGCGACGAGCCTGCCCTGCATCGTCTACAACCTACCCGGTCGCACGTCGCTGAATATGACGGCCGAGACGACGATCCGCCTCTCCCAGATCGACAACATCGTCGGCATCAAGGAGGCAAGCAACGATCTGACGCAGATCGCGCGCATCGTCGAAGGCGTGGGTGAGGGCTTCCGCGTCTGGAGCGGTGCCGACGAGGACACGCTGCCGATCCTGAGCGTGGGCGGCTATGGTGTCGTCAGCGTCTCGTCGCATCTCGTCGGGACGCAGCTCAAGCGCATGATCGACGACTACGTCGCGGGGCGTGCGGAAGATGCCGCCCGCATCCATCGACAGCACCTTCCGCTGATCAAGGCGCTCTTCACGGTGACGAGCCCGATCCCCGTGAAGTATGCACTCAGGCAGCTAGGCTTCCCGGTGGGCGGGTTGCGCTTGCCCTTGTGCGACCCGGACGGCGAGACGGCCGAACGCATCATGGCCGAGGTCCGCCGCCACGAGATCGACCTCGCGGTAGCGGTGTAGAACTGGAGGCGTAACGTACCATGGTCCGAGAACCGACGACTCAATCGCGGATCGAAATTGTTCCCGCGCGGGAAGAGCACGTGCCGTTTATCGCCTGGGTGCAGATAGCAGCGGCCCGTTCGCATCTGGAGCGCGGCGCCTGGGACCTGTACATCGATAGCACGGAGGCGGAGACGTTGCGCTTTCTCGAGACGCTCGCGACAACGGAGACCCGCCACTTCGCCCACTACACGAACTTCATCATTGCGCAGGTCGAGGGCGAGCCGGCGGCCGCGCTCTCTGGCTACTTCGACGCGGAGCTTGGCCTGCCTGCGCTCACCGCCGGCATCGAAGAAGCAAACCGCACGCTAGGTCGCAGCCCGGACGAAGACGCGGCTGGCTGGCAGCGCGCCGGCTCGATTGTCCTCGTCTCGATCGAGCACGAGCCGGGCGCGTGGATCGTCGAGTGGGTGGCGACGCGGCCGGAGTTCCGACGCCGCGGGCTGGTGGACCGGTTGCTGTCCGAGATGCTCCAGATCGGGCGAGGCAAGGGCGCGGCGACCGGAGAGATCGGCGTGCTCATCGGGAACGACGGGGCGCAGCGCGCCTACGAAAAGGCGGGCTTCGCGCTGGTGGACGAGAAGTGCCACCCGGAGTTCGAGGCTGCGTACGGCTGTCCGGGCGTTCGCCTCCTGCGCCAGACGATCCCAGCGCCGAACGCCTAGCTGTTCGGTACGGGCACTTTCAGTGATGCCCTGATGATCCCTGGCTGAAGCCGCCCCTTCGCGTCGAAGCAACGGCCGACGATCTCCTCACCGAATGCTTCACCGCGCTCGAGCAGGATCGCGACGTGGCGCAGGTCACCCACGCCCGGCCCCTCCTCGATCTCAGGTTGGATCAACGTGATGCGCGCCTGCTGGCTGTATCGCTCGACGTCGCGCTCGACCCGTTCGCGCATGACGATGTCGACGGTGCGCGTGATCACGCCGATGGCGCTTTTGGGCTGCGGCAGCTCGAAGCAGTGGGAGAGGTCGATAGCGAGGATCTCCTTCGCGCCGAGATCAACGGCGGTCTCCAGGTCGAGATTCGCCACCACGCCGCCATCGAGGTACGTCTGGCCGTCGATCTCCGTTGGTGGGAACACGCCGGGAATGGCAGTGGATGCCAGCACAGCCCTCGAAACAGCGCCGCTACTGAAGACCTGCCTGCGGCCGGTGCTCAAATTCGTCGCCGTGACGTAGAGCGGCACCCTGGTTGCGGAGAAGTCGTCCACAACCGCGTACTCGGCGACGAGACGCTGGAGGAAGTCGTTCTGGAAGAGACCCAGGTGCCGGGAGGCGAGCCGGTAGGCCACGCGCACCGGGTTCAAGTTGATGAACCGCTCGTGCTCAATGCTGCGCCAGATCTCGGCCAGCCGATCGATACCCGCGTCGTCCGGGTAGAATGCCAGGAAGGCCCCGTTCAGGGCGCCTACGCTGGTACCGACGATGCGCCCCGGGCGGAAGCCACGGCGAATCAGGACGCGCAATACACCAACCTGAAGGGCGCCCATCGCGCCGCCGCCGCTCAGGACCAGCGTCGGCGCTTCCCGATGGCCGTTCCGTCGGAACCACATCTCGCTATCACTAAACGTAACAAGACTGCGAACGTTCCCTCAAACGGGCGTCGACGCCGTTCGAAGGGCGCGCGCGAAGGGCCTTGACAAGCTGCCGGACTCGACGTTATGCTAAGCGGAGACCCCCTCCCAGGGGGTATGGGTCAGGAGCGAATCGCATGCAAACCACCACCCGCGACCAGGCGCTCAAGCGCCTCAACTACATCGAAGGGCACCTTGCCGGGGTACGGCGCATGATCGAGGAAGATAAGTACTGCGTCGATATCCTCAAGCAGACCTTCGCCGTCCGGCGCGCAATCGAGAAGGCGGAGGCGCTGCTCCTGGACGGCCATCTGCACACCTGCGTCGTCGAGGGCGTGCGAGACGGTCGCGAGGAGCAGGTCGTCGGCGAGCTGCTCGAGCTCTACGAGTTGGCGAACAAGTAAGGAGGACATCGTGAGCTTCAACATCGCGTTCGTGCTGTTTCCGGACTTCGAGGACCTCGACTTCGCCGGGCCGTTCGAGGTGTTCGGCATGACGGCGAAGGTGCTCGAGAAGGAGTGGCGCGCCTACACCGTGGGCGAACAGCCCGTCGTGCAGAGCGCCCTCGGCACGAAGGTGCAGGTGGACTACACATTCGCCGACGCGCCGAAGGCGGACATTATCGTCGTGCCGGGCGGCTTCGGCACCGGCCCAGGCATGGAGAACGAAGCGCTGATCGACTACATTCAACGCGCCGGCGCAGGGGCCGAGTACGTCACGTCGGTGTGCACGGGGGCGTTCCTGCTGCACAAAGCCGGCTTCCTTAAGGACCGGCGCGCGACGACGTACTGGAGCATGCGCGATCAGCTCCAAGAGTTGGGCGACGTCACCGTGGTCGAGGAGCGCTGGGTGCATGATGGCAACGTGATCACCGCCGCAGGCGTCTCGGCAGGCATCGACATGGCGCTCTACCTGATCGGCGTGCTCAGGACGCCGGAGTTCGCTCGCAACGTACAGAAGTTGATCGAGTACGACCCGGCGCCGCCCTACGCCGATATTCCCGTGTCCGAGGCAACGTAGGAGAACACCATGGCTACGATAACCACGGAGCGCATTACCATCCCCGTCGGCGGGATGCACTGCGCTTCCTGCGTAACAAAAGTGGAGGGCTCGCTGCGCAAGGTGGCGGGCGTGGCCGGCGCAGCCGTGAACCTCGCGTCCGAGGAAGCCGCGGTCGAGTACGAGCCGGGCGCTTGCACACTCGACGACCTGTACAAGGCGATCGAGGCCGTCGGCTACGAGCCGAAGCCGGTGAGCAAGACGTTCGCTGTGCGCGGCATGCACTGCGCATCGTGTGTAAAGAAGGTCGAGGACGCGCTGCTTGGCGTCGAGGGCGTTTCGCGCGCGCAGGTGAACCTGGCGACCGAACGCGCCTCCGTGAACGTGACGCCGGACATCGACATCGATGCGCTGCGCAGCAGGGTCGCCGCGGCGGGCTACGAGCTGGCGCGCGAGGTCGAGGCCGACGACGAAGAGGACGACGTCGACGCGCAGGAGCGCGCGCGCGAGGAGCGTCTGCTCCTGCGCAAGATGGTGTTCGCGCTCGCCACCGGCGCGGTGCTGATGGTGCTCGCGCAGGCGGAGAGCATCCCCGGTCTCTCAAACGCGCGCATGGGCACGCTCAACGTGATCGCATTCCTGCTGGCGACGCCCGTGCAGTTCTGGGCGGGCTGGCAGTTCTACCGCGGCGCCTGGCAGATGGCGAAGCACCGCTCGACCGATATGAACACGCTGATCGCCGTCGGGAGCAGCGCAGCGTACTTCTACAGCATCGTCGCGACGTTCTGGCCGGGGTCGATCGAGACGGCTGGCGTAGAACCACACGTCTACTTCGAGACGGCGGCGATTATCATCGGGCTGATCCTGCTCGGGCGCTGGCTGGAGGCGCGCGCGAAGGGCCAGACCTCGGCCGCGATCAAGCGGCTGATGGGCCTACGCGCCAAGACTGCCCGTGTCGTGCGCGCGGGCGAAGAACTCGACGTGCCGATCGAGGACGTCGTGCCGGACGACGTCGTCATCGTGCGGCCGGGCGAGAAGATCCCAGTCGATGGCATCGCGCTCGACGGTCGCTCGACCGTGGACGAGTCGATGCTCACGGGCGAGAGCCTGCCCGTAGAAAAGAGCACCGACGACGAGGTGTTCGGCGCGACGTTGAACAAGACGGGCAGCTTCCGCTTCCGCGCAACGAAGGTAGGCAAGGACAGCGCGCTGTCGCAGATCATCCGCCTTGTGCACGAAGCGCAAGGCTCGAAGGCGCCGATCCAGCGCCTCGCCGACGTGATCGCGTCGTACTTCGTGCCCGCCGTCATCGCGCTCGCGGCCGGCACGTTCGTCGTGTGGCTCGCGTTTGGGCCCGAGCCTGCCGTAGCGTTCGCGCTGCTGAACGCCGTCGCCGTGCTCATCATCGCCTGCCCGTGCGCGCTCGGCCTCGCCACGCCAACGGCGATCATGGTGGGCACCGGCGAGGGCGCCGAACACGGCGTCCTCATCCGGGGCGGCGAGTCGCTCGAGACGGCGCACAAGATCACCACCGTCGTACTGGACAAGACTGGCACGATTACGGCAGGCAAGCCGTCGGTGACCGACATCATCACGTCCGATGGGCTGGGCGAAG
>JBAROU010000061.1:0-3018 GCA_049642385.1 Dehalococcoidia bacterium
GCCCTCTACCGTCTTCTACCGCCTTCTACCTACCGTCTTTTCAGTAGCACGATCCCCACCATCCGACGGAACGATTCCCGCGTCTTCTTCGGGTAGAGTCGCCCAATGATGTTCCAAAAGGCGGCGAAGCGCATCGTCCGGTTCAGGCGTTGGGCCTCCTCCCAATTGGAGCGGAATTCCACCTCGCGCCACCCCACCGGCTCGAAGAACGCGGTTCCCTCGGCGGGCGCGAACTTGAACGGGGCGTTGCCGGCGCGCAGTCTCCGACCCCAATTGCGCTCCATCATCTTGATGAGGCGCGGGGACGCGATGTCCGTCAACCACCACGCCAGCGGGGCGCAGCCGTGCAGGTCACGGGCCAGGGCCGTCACCTGGTCCGGCTCGAGGTAGATGAGCAATCCCTCGGTGATGACGAGCGCCAGTCTGGGTCCGGCGGCGACGCGCGCCAACACCGTCTGGCGCTCGCTCGCCAGGGCGAGATCGGCGGGGATCCACTCGAGCACGCAGCGCGGCGTCTCGGCCGCCAACGCCTCCCGCTTGTAGTTCTGCATCGCGGGCAGATCGACGTCGATCCAGCGCAGCTCGCGCGGCAACGCCAAGCGGTAGGCGCGGGCGTCGAGCCCGGCCGCGAGGTTGACGACCGTCCGTACGCCGTCCCGGCTGATCGCCCGCACAATGATCTCGTCCATCACCGCCGTACGCACGATCATCGGCCAGGCGAGGGATTTCGCTTTCGGCAGATGCTCCAGAATGTGTTCGCCCTGGGGACCCGCCAGCCGCCGCGCGTAGGGGTCGTGGAACAACGCGTCGGGGCGCTCGGATTCCATCGCGCGGTACATCGCCACCCAGTGGGCGGTGTCGGAGACGTGGGAGATGGGGGGTGCCGTCATGCTACACGACCGCGTTCCTCGCGATGACCTCCCGGTAGAACGCGGCGCTCAGCTTCGGCGAGCGCCGTTGCGTTGCATAGTCCACGTAATGCAGACCGAAGCGGTTCGTGTAGCCGTCGGCCCACTCGAAGTTGTCCATCAGGCTCCACAGGAAGTAGCCCTTCACGGGCACCCCCTCCGAGACGGCCCGCTGCAGCTGGGAGAGATAGTTGCGCAGGAACATCACGCGATCCGTGTCGTAGACCTGGCCGTCCGCCGCCGGCACGTCGGAGGAAGAGCAGCCGTTCTCCGTGATGTAGATCTCCTTGACGTTCCAGAGCTTCGCCACGTGATGCGGCCCCCAGTACAGCACCTCCGGCCCGATGAACAGCCACGGCGAGGCCATATGTGGGTACGACGGCGGATTCGGCACGACGGCGAACCCGATCGGCGCGGCGTCCGCGCGGACGAACATCGGCTGGTAGATGTTGATGCCGACGAAATCGAGCGGGCTTGAGATGATCTTCAGCTCGTCGGGCGTGAAGCGCGGCGCATCGGCGCCCGCCATGGCCAGGTAGGCGTCGGTGTATTTCCCCTCCTGGATCACCGTCATGTACTGAGCGTTCACCTCGCGCGTCGCACGTTCCGCCGCCGCGATGTGCTCCGGCGACTCGATGACGGGGACGCCCACGGTGAGATTCTCGGCCAGGCCGACCTTGGTTCCCGGTTTGCCCTTGGCGCGGATCGCCTGCACCGCCAGGCCATGGCCCAGCACCCCGTTGTGCCGCGTCTGGTAGAATCGTCCGGGGGGCAGCTTCAGCCCGGGCGCGTGGACCCCCCACCGGTAGCCAAGCTCCATGAACGCGCCGAACTCGTTGATCGTGAAGATGTGCTTCACCCGATCGGTCAGCCGTTCGGCGACGTACCCGGCGTACTCGCCGAATGCCTGCGCGGTGTCGCGCGACTCCCATCCCCCGCCGTGGTCCTGCAGCGCCTGCGGCAGGTCCCAATGGTACAGTGTGGCAAAGGGCTGGATCCCGTTGGCGAGCAGCTCGTCCACCAGCCGCTGGTAGAAATCGAGCCCCTTCGGATTCGGCGCGCCGCTTCCCTGCGGAAAGACGCGCGGCCAGGCGATGGAGAAGCGATAGGCCTTCACGCCGAGCGCCTTCATCAATTGGACATCTTCCTTGTAGCGATGGTAGTGGTCGTCGGCCACGTCGCCCGTCGCGTTGTTGACGACTTTTCCGGCGGTATGCGAGTACGTGTCCCAGATCGACGGCCCGCGTCCGTCTTCCGCCACAGCTCCTTCGACTTGGTAGGAGGCGGTCGCCGTGCCCCAAAGAAAACCGCTCGAGAAGCCGCGCCCTTGCGTACCCTGGCGCGCGGTCGGGGCGGCCAGCGCAGCCGGAGAGACGATCGCGGCTGCCGACGTCGATGAAGCGCCGAGCGCCGCGGCGCCAGCGAGTTTCGCAAAGGTGCGTCGCGTGAGCTTGTCGGTCATGGGTACCGTCCTTCTACACGTCGTTCGAGATTGGTCGGGGTGGCGATCATGGTGCTGGATGATACCGGCGGGACGCAGCTCTCGTAAGCCGCTGCCGGTGGCGCGAACCGCGGACGGTGTCCCGAGACGTGGCGTCGCTTCGCTGAGCGGCGTATCCTATGTCGCATGACTCAAGGCATTGTCCCGTTCGCGCGACGACGCTTCGGCGAGACGGCGCGCAACGACTGGTGGTGGCTCACACCGGTCGTCGTCTTCTTGGTGCTGTCGGCGTTCGTCGTGTATGCTACCTGGGCGGCGTTCCAGGGCGATCACTACCGCTTCGGGCCGTACCTCTCGCCCTTGTATTCACCCGAGCTGTTCGGCTCGACGCACGCGTGGCTTGGCGCCAAACCGGCGTGGTGGCCGGGATGGCTTCCCTGGTCGCCGGCGCTGCTGATCCTGTGGGCCCCGGGCGGATTTCGCCTGACCTGCTACTACTACCGAGGCGCCTATTACAAGGCGTTCTGGGCTGATCCGCTCTCCTGCACCGTGGGGGAGCCGCGCGCCACCTAGCTCGGCGAGCGCTTTTTCCCGCTGATCCTTCAAATTGTGCACCGCTACCTCCTAGATCTGGCGCTGCCGTTCCTGGTGATTCTCGCGCACGACGTG
>JBAROU010000083.1:0-7443 GCA_049642385.1 Dehalococcoidia bacterium
TCAGCGTGCTCGACATGAGCTGGGTGGCGGCGGGGCCGCTCTGCGGCGTCCTGTTCGGCTACTACGGCGCGACGGTCGTGCGCCTCGAGTCGGCGGTACGGATCGACGTCGCCCGCGCGTCGCCGCCGCTGGCGGGGCGCGGCATCAACAAGAGCGGCTACTACGCCGCGATGAACCTCGGCAAGTACAACGTCTGCGTCGACCTGAACAACAAGCTCGGCCTCGACATCGTAAACCGCCTCGTCGAGTGGGCGGACATCGTCGTCGAGGGCTTCACGCCCGGAACAATGGCCCAGTGGGACCTCGACTACGCGCGCCTGCGCGCGCGCAAGCAGGGAATCATCATGATCAGCATGACGCTCCAGGGCCAAACCGGCCCCAACGCGGCGCAGCCCGGCTACGGCTTACAGGTGCAGGGCATGAGCGGCATGTCGAGCCTGATCGGCTGGCCGGACGGCCCCCCGACAGGTGTCGCACACGCCTACCCGGACTACGTCGTGCCGATGTACGCGACGTTCGCCGCCGTTGCCGCGCTCGACCACCGCGACCGCACCGGCGTCGGTCAGCACGTCGACCTCTCGCAGATGGAGGCGCTGATCAACCTCACGGGAACGGCTGTGCTCGACTACGCGGCGAACGGTCGCACACATCTCCGCGCCGGCAACCGCCTGATGGCAGGCGATCTCCCCGCGACCGCGCCGCACGGCGTCTACCCCACTCGCGGCGACGACCGCTGGATCGCCATCGCGACGTTCACGCAAGAGGAGTGGGAAGCGCTCTGCCGCGTGCTCGGTCGAGACGATTGGCTGAGCGACGCGCGCTTCGGCTCGCCCGCCGACCGCTGCCGCAACGACGCAGCGCTGGACACCTTGATCGCCGAGGAAACGAAGCAGCACGACGGCCGCGCGCTGATGGAACAGCTCCAGCACGCCGGCGTCGCGGCGGGCGTGGTGCTCGACCCACAGGGCGTCGTCGAAGACCCGCAGCTCGCGCATCGCGGGCACTTCGTGCAGCAGACGCACCGCGACTACGGCGACTATCCGGCCGAGCTGTTCGGCGCGCGCCTCAGCGAGACGCCGCCGGCCATCCAGCGCCCATCACCATGCATCGCGCAGGACAACGAGCACGTCCTGCGTGAGATACTCGGCTACCCAGCAGAGGAATACGACCAGCTTGTCGCCGCAGGCGCCGTCGAGTTCTACGGCGGCGATTAGTCGCGTAAGGCTGGGGTGTGAAACCCGCCCTTACGGCAAACCCTCGTCGAAGTCCATCGAGATGTGGCCGTCAGCCTTCAGTCGTTCGTACTCCGCATCGCTCACGCCAAGCACCTCTTTGTAGACGTACTCATTGTCCTCTCCCAGCTGGACGGGCGGCTGGCGGATGCCGGTGGGCGTCTCCGGCAGGCGGACGAACGGCGTCATGAACCGGAACGTGCCGACGTCGTCGTGCAGGCGTTGGGGCTCGAACAGGCCGCGCGCCTGCACGTGCGGGTCGTCAAAGGTACGCGACGCTTCGAGCACCGGCGCGGCGGGCACGCCCGCGGCTTGCAGTTTGTGAAACAGCTCGTAGTCGTCGAACCTGCTCGTCCACGCGGCGAGCTTCTCGTCCAAAAGCTCCCCCTGCGCCGAGCGCCCGGCCTTCGTGGCGAGATCGGGCGCCTGTGCCCACTCCGGATCGCCCATCGCCTGTCGCAGCGCGTGCCACTCGTCGTCGTTCGTCACCGTGATCGCGATCCAGCGGTCACCGCCGTCCTCGACCCCGCCCGCCGGCGCGCACGGATAGACGCCGTACGGCGCGTCGCCGTAAACGGAGCGGTTGCCGGTGCGCGTCTGGACGTTGCCATTCAGCGCGTAATCCGAAAGCGCCTGGAACAGCAGCCCCGCCGCGTTCTCCGCCTGCGGCACCTCGATCAGCTGTCCCCTACCCGTCTTCGTGCGGTGCCACAGCGCCATCATCGTCGCGAGCGCGGCCTGCGTCGCCGCCATGTAATCCCCGGAGTAGATCGCGCGGTTCATCGAGGGATCGCGGTCTTCGTAACCGCGCAGGAGCGTGTGCCCCATCACGCTCTCCAGGTGCACGCCAAAAGCGCGCGCGTCCGCGTAGGGGCCGGTCAGCCCGTAGGCCGGGATCCGCACCATGATCATGTCGTCGCGCACCGCTCGCAGCCATTCGTACGTCATGCCCAGCTTCTCGACCGTGCCCGGCACGTTGTTTTCGACGAACACGTCGCTCTTGGCGACGAGACGCCGCACGATCTCCATCCCCTCCGCCGTCCGCCAATCGACCGTCATGCTCTTCTTGTTCCGATAGAGTTGCACGAACGTCGGGTTATAGTTCCACGGTCGCGGGCCGGGCTCGTTGTTCGGGAAGCCGCCCGCCGACGCGTCCAGGCTCTCGATCAACTGCTGCGATGGGCGCGCGCGCAGGCCGCGCGTCGTTGGCTGCCAGACGTGCGGGTTCTCGATCTTGATCACCTCGGCGCCCAGGTCGCCCAGCAGCATCGTGGCGAACGGCCCGGCCCAGACGACACAGAAGTCGAGCACACGCACGCCTTCGAGCGGTAGGTGAGCAGCCATCAGCGCAGCCCGACCACGCCCGCTTCGGCGAGCGCGCCCACGTCGGCGTCCGCGTAGCCGATCTCGCGCAGGACTTCGGCCGTGTGCTCACCCAGCAGCGGCGCGGGGCGGCGCAGGGCCCACGGCGAGTCGTTCATGATGAACGGCCGCCCCGGCAGCTCGAACGAGCCCATCTCGGCGTGCGATACCTGCTGCCAGAAGCCACGGTCGCGGAAGTGTGGGTCCTCGAACAGCTCGCGCACCGTGAACAGCGGTCCGCAGACCACCCGCGCGCGCCGCGCATCCGCCCACACCTCGCGGCGCGTGCGCTCCATCAGCCAGGCGTACAGGTGCACATTGAACTCCTCGATCAGCGCCGCGTCCGCTATCGCGCCCGGGTCGCTCCACTTCGCGTCATCGAACCACTCCGGGTTGCCCATCATGTCGCCCATGCGATCGAGGAAGCGCTGCGCCCCGGTGAACTCGACGTAGCCGTCGGCGCAGGGGTACACGCCCACGCCGACGCCCATCGCGCTGCCAGCGTGGCGCAGCGTCTTGCGACCCGAGAACTCGTACGCGATCGTCGTTGCGTGGCGCCGGTCGACGCCGCCGAGCTGGCTGTCGGCGATGGAGAAGTCGACGTGCTGCCCAACGCCCTGCTCACGCCCCACCATTAACGCGGCCATGATCGCGGTCGCCGCCGCAGCCCCCGACTCGATTAGCGCCGCCGTGCCGTACATCTTCACCGGCTCGCGCTCGGCCACGCCCATCGAGTACATCTCGCCCGCGAAGCTGAAGAGCACCAGCTCCGAGCCTTTGTAGTCGCGGTACGGCCCGTCCTGCCCGAAGTTCGAAATCGACACGAACGGCATGTCGGGCCTGCGCGCGCGGATGAACTCCCACCCCACGCCGAGCGCATCGAGCGCGCCCGGCCGGAAGTTTTCGATAACGACGTCGGCCGTATCGAGTAGCCGCCCGAAGACCTCGCGCGCGCCGTCGCGTCGCAGGTCGAGCACGATCGAGCGCTTGTTGGTGTTCAGGTAGAAGAACGTGCCGCTCTTTTCGATGTGCTCCTCGCCGCCCTTGAACGGCCCCAGGCGCCGCGCCGGTTCGCCGCCGGGGCGCTCGATCTTGATCACGTTCGCGCCGTAGTCGGCAAAGAGCTTGGTGGCATAGGGGCCAGTGATGTAGTGCGTGAGATCGAGGACGGTAACGTCGTCAAGGGGCCCGTTGGAGTGTGACTCATTCAGCTTTTGTGAGGTTGGTGTTTGGGGCAGACCCGCGGACTGGAAGTCCGCGGCTTCTCGAATTAGAGACCATGCCGCCGACTTCAGTCGGCGGTGCGGAACACTATTCATCCACCACCTCTGAACAAGTCATGCGCACGGTCACTCCTAGCACGGTTCAGCAGGCCTATGATACCATTGGCCGACCGCTTGCCGAGTCGCACACCATGCTGGATGATCTCAAGCTGATCGAACTGGGCCACGGCATCTCCGCCGCGTTCTGCACCAAGCTCTTCGCCGACCTGGGCGCCGACGTAATCAAGATCGAGCCGCTCGAGGGCGACTCGCTGCGCAGCCAGCCACCCTTTGCCGGCGACGAGCCAGGGATCGAACGCTCGGGGCTCTTCGCGTATGCCAATACGAGCAAGCTGGGCGTCACCATGGACGTCACCACGGCGCGCGGCCGCGAGCTGTTCCTCGAGCTGATTCGCAGCGCCAACATCCTGGTCGAGAACAACGCGCCGTTGTGGCTGACCAACGTCGGGCTCGACTACGAGCGCCTCGCCGCGGTCAACCCGGCGCTGATCATGACCTCGATCACGCCGTTCGGGCAGGATGGCCCGTGGCGCGACTACCTGGGCAACGAGTTCATCGCGCAGCACACGAGCGGCGTCGCCTACCACAACGGCGCGCGTGCGCAGGATCTCGACGCCGAGCCTCCCCTTCCGCTCCCCGGCTCGATGGGCGATTTCGCGGGTGGGCTGGCCGCGGCCGCCGCGACCATGTGCGCGCTTTTTGCACGTGACGCCACCGGACGGGGCGACCACGTCGACGTGGCGCTGCAAGAAGTCCTCGCGATGCACGAGCAGGTCGACCTCTCGCACGTAACGCACACCGGGAACGTGCCCAGCCGCAGCGCCAGCGCGAACCCGCCCATCGCCTACATCGGCCAGCAGCCAACCGCCGACGGCTACATCGACCTGATCGTGCGCACGGAGGAGCACTGGCGCAACCTACTCGCCGTGTTCGGCAACCCGGAGTGGGCAGAGAACGAGCTGTTCGTCGACCTGCCATCGCGCTCGCGCTACTGGGACGCGCTCGAGCCGTTCGTGCAGGAGGAGACACGCAAGTTCGACAAGGAAGACCTCTTCCGCGAGAGCCAGGCGCACGGCGTCTCGGCGGCGCCAGTGAACTCCATCGGCGATGCTGCGGAAGAAGCGCACTTTCAGGACCGGGGCTCGTTCGCGCAGTTCGCGCACCCCGTAATCGGGACGGTGCGCTGCCCGGGCCCGCCCATCGGCTTCGCCATCGATGCCTGGCGCATCCGCCGGCCCGCGCCGCTGCTCGGCCAGCACAACGACGAGGTCTACGGCCAGCGACTCGGCTACTCCCACGATGAACTAGCGGCGCTGCGGGAGGCGAGGGTCATTTGATGGCCCCTCGCCTGCCACTCGAGGGCATCCGCGTCGCCGACCTCTCGTGGATCATCGCGGGGCCGTATGGGACGTACCTGCTCGCGCGGATGGGCGCGGAGGTGATCAAGATCGAGGGCCTGGAGCCGATGGAGCACATTCGCGACAACCCGCCCCACGCCGACAACGTACGCGGGCCTAACCGAAGCGGCTTCTTCAACACCCTCAACGCTGCGAAGAAGAGCGTCACTCTCCAGCTGCGTGATCCCGAACAAGGCCGGATGGCGAAGGAGATCATCGCCCAGAGCGACGTTGTCATCGAGGCGTTCAGCTACGGCACAATCGACAAGCTTGGCTTCGGCTACGAAGAGTTGCGCCGCATCAAGCAGGACATCATCATGCTCTCCTGCTCCGGCTTCGGGCGCACTGGTCGCGACCGAACACTGCGTGCGTTCATGGGCACCGTGCACGCATACACCGGGTTGAACTCGGTGAACGGCCACGTCGGCGGCCCGCCCAAGCCGGCCGGCGGCACCTGGGCCGACTACGTCACCGGCATCTCGATCGTCTTCGCCACACTCGCCGCGCTGCGCCACCGGCACAAGACCGGTTGTGGCCAGTACATCGACCTGTCGATGGCGGACGTCGTCCTCTCAACGATGGGTGCGCCGTTCATGGAGTACTTCATGAACGGTCGCGTCGGTCAAACACACGGCAACACCAGCGCGACCGGCGCGCCGAACAACGTCTATCGCTGCAAGGGCGACGATGCCTGGGTCGCGATCTCCGTCGAAACAGACGCGCAGTGGGACGCGCTCTGCGCTGTCGTCGCCGACGACGATCTTCGCACAGCCGCGTATCGCACGCCTGACGGCCGACGCAAACACGCGGAGGCGATCGACGCGCGCATCAGCGCTTGGGCGAAGACCCGCACGCCGCTGGAGGCGACCGACGCGCTCCAGCGCGCGGGCGTGCCTAGCGGCCCATCGAGCAGCGCCGCGGACCTGCTGGCGCAGCCGCAGCTCCGCGCGCGCGGCTTCTTCGTCGCGCCTGAACATCCCGAGACCGGCCGCCGCGCGATCCCCAACCTGCCCTGGCGCCTCGCGAGCAGCGCAGACACACCATGCGCGCCAGCGCCGCTCCTCGGTCAGCACAACCAGGAGGTGCTGAGTGGGCTGCTCGGCCGGTCGCAGAAGACGATCGACCGCATCAACGCCAAACGCGACGAGATCGTGCGCGAGCACAGCGAGTAGGACACGATGGACTTCGAGACGCGCTATACGCCAGACGAAGAACGCGAACGCGAGCAGTTCCGCCAGGAGCTACACCAATGGCTGCGCGAGCACGGCGAGGACGTCGGCGCGCCGCCGGACGCGGCGAACCTGACATACGACCAGTTTCAGCGCAACCGCGCGTTCCTGCGCGCGCTGGGCGAGCGCGGCTGGTACGCGCCGATGTGGCCTCACGAACACGGCGGCGGCGGGCTACCGCGCCACATCGCCCCGGTGATCCGCGAGGTGCTCGACGCGAGCATCGACCACCTGGAGAACGTGCATCCGCCGGGCGACATCGGTGGCTCCGTCGCCGGCGCGCTCAAGCACATCGGCACAGAAGAGCAGAGACAGCGCTACCTGCCATCCATCCTGCGCGGCGAAGTCATCACTTGGGAGCTGCATAGTGAGCCGGACGCAGGCTCCGACCTGCCTTCGCTGAGCAGTCGCGCCGAACGCCAGGGCGACGAGTACGTGATCAACGGCACGAAAGCGTTCGCCGGCGGTCACTTCGAAGCCGACTACTTCTACTTCCTGGCCGTCACGGACCCCAAGGGCGCCCGCCGAGAAAACCTGAGCGTGTTCCTCATTCCCTCCGGCCTGCCCGGCGTCACGATCACCGACATGGACATGATCGCCGGCAGCAAGAAGCGCACGATTATCTTCCAGGACGTCCGCGTGCCGGCGTCCTGCCTGTTGGGACGTGAGGGCGATGGCTGGACCGGCTTCACCACCGGCCTCCAGGAAGCGATGTCGGTCGGCATCGGCCCCAACCTGGACCGCGACGCGCGCGTCGTCGAGCAGCTCATTGAGTACTGTCGCGACACTGAGGTAGGCGGCGAGCGACTGAGCACTGACCCGGACGCGCAGGACGCGCTCGTGCGCGCATACATCGGCTTTCAGGTGCAGCGCCTGTTCCGCCTGCGCAACGACTGGCTCGAATCGACGGGTCAGCCGATGCCGTACGAAAGCGCGCAGG
>JBAROU010000091.1:0-9658 GCA_049642385.1 Dehalococcoidia bacterium
CGCAATCAACCTTGCCGGCCCGCTGCATGTCGCCAATCGACCCATCCTCGGCTCGAGCGCCGAGGCGATCGACGTCGCGGAGGACCGCAGTCGCTTCGAAGGCTTCCTGGCCGGGCTGGGCATCCCGCAACCGCCGGGCGCCGGAGTCACCAACATCGAGGACGCGCTCGCCACAGCCCAGCGCATCGAGTATCCCGTGCTCGTCCGGCCGAGCTATGTCCTGGGGGGCCGCGCGATGGAGATCGTCCAAAACGCCAGCGAGCTCGTCCAGTTCGTCGCGGTCGCCGAGGAAGCGAATCCAGGCAAGCCTATCCTTATCGACAAGTACATCGAGGGGCGCGAGGTTGAGGTCGATGCCATTTGCGATGGGGAGGCGGTGCTTATCCCCGGCGTGATGGAGCACATCGAGCGTGCCGGCGTCCATTCGGGTGATTCGATGGCGGTCTACCCGCCGATCAACCTGAGCGAACAGGAGCTGGCCACCGTCGTGGACTACACGCAGCGCATCGGCCTGGCACTCCACGTCCGCGGCCTGATGAACGTCCAGTACGTGATCATCCGCGGCGACGAAGGCTCGGAGGTATTCGTCCTCGAGGTGAACCCCCGCTCGAGTCGTACCGTGCCCTTCCTCTCGAAGGTCACCGGCGTGCCGATGGTACGTCTGGCCACACTAATCATGCTCGGGCGGTCGTTACGTGACCAGGGCTACGAAGGCGGTCTCTGGCCCGCGCGGCACCTCGTCGCCGTAAAAGCGCCTGCGTTCTCCATGTCGAAGCTTATCGGCGTCGACACGTACCTCGGGCCCGAGATGAAGTCCACCGGCGAGGTGATGGGCGTGGACCGAACGTTTCCGGCGGCGCTGGCGAAGGCGATCCTCTCGGCTGAACTCGCGCTGCCGCCGGGCGGCGCCATGCTGCTCAGCATCGCTGACCAGCACAAGCCTGAAGCCGTGCCGATCGTGGGCCAGCTCGTGGAGGCCGGCTTCCGCCTCTACGCCACGGAAGGCACCGCCGCGATGCTCGCAACGCTCGGCCTGCCAGTCGAGCAGGTCACCAAACGCCTCTCTGAGGGGCACCCCAACGTTGTCGACGTGATCCGTGACGGCACGGTGGACGGCGCGATAAACATCTCCGAGGGCCGCCTTACGGGCACGCTGCGCGACGGCTTCCATATCCGGCGCGCGGCCGCCGAACGCCGGATCCCGTGCTTCACCAGCCTCGATACCGCACGCGCGGCTGCCGGCGCGCTGCTCGCGGGCGCGCAGACGTTCACCATCCAGCCGCTCAAGTCCTACCTCGAATGAACGTAGAATTCGCGCGCGTCGTCGAGAACGAGCGCCTGTACGGCGACACATACGTCATGTGGTTCGCGGCGCCAACGCTTGCGCAGGCCGCGACGCCAGGCCAGTTCGTCATGCTGCGCTGCGTCGAACCGGCGCTGCACGGCGAAGCGCCGCCCACCGCGGAGGAGCTACCGGACGACCCGCTCCTCCCACGCGCCATGAGCATCCACCGCGTTCGCGAGGGCGCGAATGGCCCCGAGTGGTCGATCCTGTACGACGTCGTCGGCCGCGGTACAGCATGGCTTGCGTCTCGGGACGAGGGCGATCTCGTCTTCGCCTGGGGCCCGCTCGGCCACGGCTTCGAGGTGCACCCCTCTTCGCAGCACCTGCTGCTGGTCGCGGGTGGCATCGGCGTCGCACCCCTCGTCTGGCTCGCAGACGAGGCCGTCGCGCAGGGCAAGAGCGTGACGCTCGTGTTGGGTGGCCGCACGCATGAGCAGATCATCCCAGCATCGCTGCTACCGGCACAGGTCGAGGTCGTGATCATGACCGAGGACGGCTCCCTCGGCCAGCGCGGCCTTGCGACCGAAGCGTTCGCAGAGCACCTCGAATGGTGCGACGAAGCCTTCGCATGCGGCCCAAACGCCATGTTCCGCGCAATGGCGGACGTGCTGCGCCAGAAGCGCGTTCGCCGGCCCGTGCAGGTGCTGCTCGAGGAGCGCATGGGCTGCGGCACCGGCATCTGTTACGGCTGCACGGTCGAAACGCGGCGGGGTATGCGCCTCGTCTGCAAGGACGGACCAAAGTTCGAGCTGCGGGAGGTGTTTGGCTAGATGGCCGAGCCGTTCTTGCTCCAGATGGCCGGCGTCCCCGGATCGGGCAAGAGCGCGCTGGCGCGACTGATCGGGCGCTGCACCGGTGCGGTGGTGATCGACAAGGATGTTTTGAACACGGCCGTCCTCGATGTCGGCGTGGCGGAACAGCACGCCGGAGAGACCGCGTACGAGGCGTTTTTCGCCTTGGCCGATCACATGCTTGGCCAGGGCCTCAGCGTGATCCTCGACAGCCCCTCGTTTTGGGAATCGATCCCCACCAGGGGAAGCGCCATCGCTGCTCAGCGCGAAGTACCCTACTATTTCATCCAGTGTCTCTGCGCGGACGATATCGAGATCGCTCGTCGCCGACGCGAGAGACCACGGCTAGCCAGCCAGCCCGATGAGCCCGTGTTAGGCGAAGCCCAGACCATCGCTCCATCGGGTGCATACCTTCAGATCGATACCACGCAGCCTATCGAGCGGTGCCTGGCCCGGGCGCTGGATTACCTCGGCGCGAGCGACTTAGCTCCGTAGCGCTCGCTTCTTTGCGAATCTGGCATCACGCTAGTTCGCCAAGGCCCGTAACATTTCGCTGTCCCTCACGGATAGAACCACTGGAAGAAGCGTGCGGAAGATGATCGCAAGTACACTGCCAGCAAGGATGAGCCCCTTGTCTGCTGAGCGGCTGGTGCAAGAGGCGCAGGCCTTCTCGCAGGAGGCGTGGGCCCAGATTCATGACGACTATTACACCAAGATCTTCGACTACTGCTATATCCACACCGGCGACCGCCCCGCAGCCGAAGACCTGGCATCCGAGGTGTTTCTGGAGGCCCTGCGTGGCATCCGCCGCTACGAGTATCGTGGTCTGCCGATCACATCGTGGCTGTACCGCATCGCTCGCAACCTGACGGCCGACCATCTTCAGCGCAACTCGCGCCGGCCCACGGTACCGCTCGTCAACGAGGCTGAGAACCCTCGCCTCCAGGTGCCCGACGCATCGGAGAGCTCGGCAAACTGGCATGACATCCGCGACGCGCTTGCACAGCTCACCGCCGACCAACGCCAGGTGATCATCCTGCGCTTCTTCCAGAACCTCTCCCACGATGAAACAGCCGCCATCATGAAGCGCCGGCCGGGCGCAGTCCGCGTCCTCCAAAGCCGCGCGCTCAACGCCATGCGCCGTCTCCTGACGGCCGCCTGATGAAGGCAGAAGCGAGGTAATCCGATGACCACAAAGCCTTTCGACGAGATACTGGACGAGTGCCTGAGCCTGCTGCGCGCCGGCTCGACCATCGACGAGTGTGCGGCGGTCTATCCCGAGCACGCGGACGAACTGCGCGGCCAGCTTGCAGTGGCGCGCGCGATGATCACCGCCCGGCCACCCGACGAGCCATCAAACGCCGTGCGGTCCGAGAGCCGTGCCCGTCTCCTCAGCGCTGTGGCGGGCCGAAGCGAAGGCGGGGGTGTGCCGTCGCGAGGCTTGGCCGGCTTGTTTGGCGCTGGCTGGGGGCGCTGGGCCCTGGTCCCGCGGGTCATCCCTATCGCCATCGCGATGGTGGTCCTTGGAAGCGCTGCCTGGGGTGTCTCAGCAGCGACCACAGGCGACCCGAACCCGGGCACATGGTTCGCCAGCAGCTCACACCCAGACCGGGTCGAACTGCGCGGCACAATCAAGGCGATCGACGCGACTGCCCTTACCATCACCACCGCCGACGGCGACGTCACCGTCCAGATCGCACCGGACACGAAGTTCGACGACGACAGTGACGCCAAGACCGAGCAAGCTGCGTTTGCCGTCGGTGACGTCGTCAAGGTGAGTGCCGTTCGCGACGCCACAGGCGCGCTCATAGCGCGCGAGGTGGAGCTTGAGAGCAATGACGCGAACGACGGCACGAAGGATCAGCCTGGCAATAGCGATGGCGATCAGCCCGGCGATCAAGACGCCGATCACCAGGGCAAGGATGACGCTCTGAACGATAACAGCGGCCCGGGGAGCGTCGGCGACGGCAACGACGACGCGGACAGCGACGACAGCGGGCCCGACAGCTCTGACGACCATGGTGGTAACACTCAGGAGCAGGATGACGACCCCGAAGGCGATATCCACAATTCGGGAACGAGCGGTGACACAGGAGGTCAACTCAGAGATGACGACAACGATCGCCACGGCGACGGGACCGACGACAAGTCAGAACCCGGCAGCGACGATCACGGCGATGCCGATGCTGGCCACAGCGGCGAGGACGATTAGCCACCACCACCTCGCCGCGTAACGAGTGTCAGGCGGAGCTAAGGATTGGCTCCGCCTGACACGATCCCCAGCAGATCGGTCACAGCTGGCACGAGGAGCTGATTCACGTCGGCCTTGTCGATCAGGATGATCCCCAGGCCTTCCGCCCGACGTCTGACGTATGTGTACTTTGCCTCGCCTGTCTGCATAATCACCGGCAGATCGGAGCCACGATGCGTTCGCGCCGCGTCGATCACTTCCCAGCCGTTGTTCACCGGCATGTCCATATCGGTGACCAGCAGGTCAACCGCGTGCGCAGCGTTGGCTAGTAGTTCGATCGCCTGGCGCCCGTTACTCACGGCAGTACAGGTGAGCGCCAGCGGCTCAAGGAGCGCCAGTAGGCGTTGGCGAAAGTCAGGGTAGTCTTCTGCGATGAGGATGCTAGCGGGGCCGACGCCGGTCACGTCGCGCGCAGTTCAGCGAGGTGGTCGTTGATATCGATGGATTCATCCGCAACAGCGCGCAGTTCGGCCGCCATGCTCTGCGCGAACGCCACGACCTCCACGCGCACGCCGCGGCTCGCGACGAGGTCGACGAGCCGGCGGAAGTCGCCATCGCCCGACACCAGCGTTACCACGTCCAATCGATCAGACATCGTCAGGATGTCGATCGCGAGCTCCACATCGAAGTTCGCCTTCATTGAGCCATCTGCGTAACGCTTGAGCGCCTTCGTAACGATGCGGTAGTCCAGACCGACGAACGGCTGCACGAACCTCTGCGTCTCGAGCTTGGCCGTGGGGTCGTCGCTGATCGGCGCATACGCGCTCGCGCGGAGCAGCTCGCGGTCGCGCTTAAGAAAGTTCAGGAGCTTTGCGAAGTCGATTGTGACGCGCATCCGTTCGGCGGCGTACATGACGTTCGGCACGTCGACGAACACGCCCAGGCGCTGTCGCTCTGTCCCCGCCTGACCGTTCGTGAGGCGGCCCTCAATCGCAGAGAGCGACCCTTGAATGCCTTTGAGCGCCACCAGCTGTCGTTCGCCCAACTGCTCCAGCACCGCCTCTTGGCGAGCCAGCAACGCGGGCAGACCGGCCCCATCCGGCGTCGGCGGTATCACCGCCGTATCGAGCGTGGTCGCGGGAGCATCAGCAGAAGCAGGCTTACGACGCGCGCTGCCGCCTCGCCGCCCCCTGGTGGTCTTCCGAGGGGGCGTCGCAGGCGTCTCTGGCTTCTCAGCAGCGTTCGCCGGCGGCGGACTCCCCTTCCGACGTGAAGGGCTAGGGCGCCGGTTACTGCCGGACGTCGAAAGGGAATCTGTTGAAGGCATATCCTTGCCTCCTGGCTCAGACGGGGTCTCTGGCGCCGCACCCTTGCGGCGGAAGAAGCGTAACGTCACGTCGTCTATTGTACCCCAGCCGTGGCGAATTGTAGAGTGCTGCAACGCGCAGCCACCTGCTCTGCCACACGCATGAACGCCTGCCCTTGAATGGACTCAGGGTCGGACTCGACAATCGGCACGCCGGAATCGGCGCCTTCGCGGGTCTTTTGGTCGAGCGGGATCTCTCCTAGAAACTCCAGCCCTAGCTCGTCCGCCGCGCGGCGCCCACCACCATGGCCGAATATCTCCGTCCGCTCATTGCAGTGCGGGCAGACGAAATAGCTCATGTTCTCGATCACACCAAAGACGGGTACGTTCAGCTTGTCGAACATCGCCACGGCTTTGGTGGCGTCCTCCCACGCGACGTCCGCCGGCGTGCTGACGATGACCACACCGGATATCGGCGCGTCCTGCGCCATGGTGAGCGAGGCGTCGCTCGTACCCGGCGGCAGGTCGATCAACAGATAATCGAGCTCACCCCATTTGATGTCGTGGAGGAGCTGCCGGACCGCGGTGCCCACCATCGGCCCGCGCCAGACTACCGGCGAGAGCTTCGGCAACACGAAACCGAGCGATACGAGGCGAACGCCGTACTTCTCCTCCGCACGAAGGCCACCTTCTTCGGCCATGAAGCCGGCCTGGAAGCCCATCATGATCGGCACATTGGGGCCAGTGACGTCGGCGTCCAGCAGCCCAACAGCGGCGCCGCGCTTCGCGAGCGCGACGGCGAGGTTCACAGCTACCGTCGACTTGCCGACGCCGCCCTTATTGCTCGCCACCGCGATGATATTGCGCACACCCTCGACAGGTTGCTGCTTGCCCATTGGCGCGCTGGAGCGCACCTGTGCGTCCATCGCGACGTCCACTTCTCGCACGTCCGGCAGGCCGCGAAGAATCTCCTCGATTTGAGTCTTCATCTGATCGCGCACGGGACAAGCCGGCGTCGTCAGAACAATCCGGACACCAATATGCCCGTCACGAACGTCGACGTCCTGGACGAAGCCAAGCGACACGATGTCGCGGTGCAGGTCAGGGTCCTCCACCTGTCGCAGCGCGTCGAGCACATCCTGTTCCTTGGCCATTTCAGGATCCTCCAGCGGAAGCCATTATCGCAGGGTGCGCCGCTATGGTCTCTCCCTGAGCCGCGGCGACGAAGTATCTACAGCACATGGGGCTATCCGGCGGGCAGGGAATGAGCCGCACGTCCGCGCCTAGCGAGCGGGCGAGGAACGTTCGATGCCACTCGCAGCCCGTCTCGTCGCCCTCAAGCAGTTTTCGGAAGAGGCAGTTGAAATCGCGGATTTCGTACCCGCCGGCCAACATCTCCCATTCGGCGAAGCCTCCATCGGTGTGCATCACCTCTGTGACGAAGGCCACGCGCTCCTCCAGCGGCCAGCGCTCCATAAAGGGACGGTACTCATCGGCGAGGCGGAGCGCCAGGCGCTGAAGAACTAGCTTGGTCTTTTGCTGAGAACTCAGCCCCACCAGTTCGCTCCCCTCCAACTGGCCAACCTCCGTGACGAGGAGCTCGACGAGCCTGTCGGTGCGCCGGGGAAAGCTGTCGGCGTTGCCCTTCGCCGTCAAACGGAAGACGTGTGTCGGCCGGCCGCCGTTCTTGCCGTCAGGACTTCGGACGACCAAGCCGTCCCGCTCCAGATGCGTCAGGTGCTGCCGAATAGTGATAGTGGCGAGGTGGAGGGCATCGGCCAGGCCACTGACCGTTCGGCCGCCGTTCCTCTTCAGAAGCGCAAGAATTTGCGTCTTGGTGGTGATCATATCGGTCGGACTCGGTCGAGCGGGAGGCCCCGACGTGCCCAGTGTAGCTAACAGGACGAGTCCACGGCAAGTGTTAACAAAGCTTTTACCTATAATATCGTGGTAACCTTGACGGAAGGCCTTACCAGTGCTATTGTAGATTTGCCAGCCGTGTCCAAAGGTTGGAAGGAGCAAGATCATGAGCGAAGGAACAGCGATTCGCGAACGGCAGCAGCGAGGGACGCGAAGCTGCCGCCACCACTGGATCATCGAGACGCCCCACGGCGCAACCAGCCGAGGCGTATGCAAGCGTTGTGGCACCCACAAGCGCTTCCCGAACGTCGCCGAGCACGCGATCTGGGAGTCGAAAGGCTCCACGCTTGGTCGCTTCGCCAACCGAGGCCGGCCGACCGAAATAACGGCCCCCAAGGGCATGCAGGACGAGTAACACCTCCCGTCGCCCTCCCCCGCCACCCCGCTTGGGGGCTCCCATCCGTGGGAGCCCCCAATGCTCTCCTTCGCCTCTGCGTGAGGTCAGCCTATAATGGCCTCACGGTGAGCGTGGACGAACGAACTGACGTCGACCTGCGTGTCGAGCTCCCGGGGCGCAAGGGAAGCCTGTTGCTCGCTAATCCCGTCATGACGGCGTCCGGCACGTTCAGCTTTGGTCTGGACGAACGCCACGCGTTCGATGTGCAGGAGCTGGGCGCGCTCGTGACGAAGACCGTGACACTTCGCCCACGCGCAGGCAATCCACAGCTACGCACAGCCGAAACGTCTGCGGGCATGCTGAACGCCATCGGTCTCCAGAACCCCGGCGCCGATGCCGTCGTCCGCGATATGGCGCCGCGCTGGGCGCGCTGGCGCGTTCCGGCCATCATCAGCATCCTCGGCGCCACGGTCGAGGAGTACGGCCGGGTCGCCGCGCGGCTCGACGGCGTCGATGGCGTGAGCGGCATCGAAGTGAACATCTCTAGCCCGAACGCCCGCCGCGGTGGCATGGAGTTCGGCCAGGTTCCCGAGACCGCGGCCGCCGTCACAGAGGCGGTCGTCCGGGAGACCGCGCTGCCGATCATCGTCAAGCTCACGCCAAACGTCACCGACATCGTTGCCGTCGCCCGAGCCGTGGTCGAAGCCGGCGCCGACGCGCTCTGCGTGATCAACACGTTGCAAGCGATAACGATCGACTCAGGCGAGCGCCGCCCGCAGATTTCGAGCACCTTCGCGGGCCTCTCAGGGCCGGCGATCAAGCCCGTCGCACTGCGCATGGTCTATCAGGTCACAGCCGCGGTCGATGTGCCGGTGATCGGCTGCGGCGGCATCATGACAGGTCTGGACGCAGTCGAGTTCCTGCTGGCCGGCGCGACGGCGGTACAGGTGGGCACCGCGACGTTCGCGAACCCACAGGCGCCGCTCGACGTGCTCGAGGGGATCCGTCGCTACTGCCACGATACCAACATGGCAAACGTCAACGAGCTCATCGGTGTCGCGCGCCACGAGTCTTGACGGCCCTTGGGGCGCGGGCTACGGTGAAGCATCGGGGTGTAGCTCAGCCAGGTTAGAGCGCTTGGTTTGGGGCCAAGAGGTCGACAGTTCGAATCTGTCCACCCCGACCAGAGGAAGCAACGATGACCACACCCATTGAGCCAAAGCGCGTTCCGCCGTACGTCGCGCTCGTGCGCATCGGCGCGGTCGTTGGCATGTCGACCGCGATGGCGTTCGCGATCTTCTTCGCTATCGCGGCGCACTGGCCGCCGGCCTTGATCGCCCTCGCGCTCGCCGTCCCCTTCTTTGTCGTCATGCGCCTCGTCGAGAACCTCGCCAGCGAGCCGGAGCCACCCCCCACCGAACAGCCACCCGACGAATAGCAAAAGGCCCGCTGCGTAAGCGGGCCTTTTGCTTGCGATGCCGGGACCTATGTCTCCGCGATCTCGACGCCCTTGATCTTGGTACCTTGCGAGAGGCTCTTAGCGACGTCGAGCCCAGACGTCACTTCGCCGAAGGGCGTGTACGCTGCAAAATCAGCCGCGTCCGTAAACGCGATGAAGAACTGGCTGCCGTTGATCATGCCCAGCGTGCCGGCTGAGATGGGCCCTGGCTGCTCTTGTGGTAGCTCATAGCCCGGCCCGCCATTGTTTCGACAGGTGGTTACGCCTTCATTCTTCGTACAGTACGGGTTACCCGTTTCGACTGAGAAC
>JBAROU010000097.1:0-6007 GCA_049642385.1 Dehalococcoidia bacterium
GCCGGAGCAGGCGCGCATTCCTACAGCGCGGGCGACACGACCGCAGGCTCTGAGGAGGCCGAGCGGTTCAAGGACAGGTGACTTCGTGAACAATCATCCTGACGGACCGCGCACGCTCTGGACGCAGATAAGGGACAATCTGCCGCTTACGCCGCAGGCGGTAGAGCGAGGCCTCGCTCTGGAGCGCGGCCGTCATCCGACCTTGACGGAACTGCGCGCTGCGCTCGGCCTGGACCTAGAGCTCGGCGGCGCCTGGGACGCGTCGCGCCGCGTCCGGCTGCCGCGCGACGAGACGCTCTCCGACCAGCAGCTCATCCGCTTCCTGGACGAGATGTACAGGGGCTTGGCATCGACCAAGTTGGTGCGCGTCGAGCTGTCGGACGAAGGACTCGTCGCCTCCCGGCAGGACGAGAAGGTCCGCGTCCGTGCGGGAGAGCGCCTGGTGATCCTGGTCCTCGTTGAGAACAACCGCCACCGCGACGGCGAAGTTGCGATCGAGCTGCTAGGGGCGCGCGGCAAGATCGCAGCGGAGGCGAAGCGAACGGCGTCGGTGCTGTTGGACGCGGGAGTTCTCGAGGATGGCGCCGGCGCCGTAACCTTGACTGCTGAGTGCGAGGGCAGTTCCGTAAAGCAGGAGATCGCGACTGAGTGCGCTTCCTCTTGGACGCTCACGACGCGAATCACCGACGATGGCGCGGACGAGGCCGTCCCGGCTCGCGTCTACATCGACGACGCCTTGGGCGCGGTGTGGCCGGATGGAGCCACCGTGCGGAAAGACGAGCACGGCAGGGCGTTCTTTCACGCCGACGGCGGGTTCGAAGCTCTCGTAAGCGGAGAGGTCCGCCTCCTCGCGTTGCGAGGCC
The DNA here is from genome assembly GCA_049642385.1 of Dehalococcoidia bacterium. Lineage (GTDB taxonomy): Bacteria > Chloroflexota > Dehalococcoidia > DSTF01 > RBG-16-68-14 > JBAROU01. The sequence goes on from JBAROU010000097.1 coordinate 864, forward strand.
TGGAGTACGAGCCGGTAGAGATGACGCTCGATGCGCCGTCATCGAGTCGCAGGAGCGAAACCGTTCGCTTGAAGCGCTGGTCACAGATGGCGAAGGAAGGCTGGCGCAGCGCCGACGTCCACGTGCACCTTCACTATGGCGGCGAGTACCTCTTGGGACATGAAGACGCATCTCTTGTCCAACGGGCCGAAGACGTCCACTTCATGACCATGATGGTGGCGAACCAGGGAAGCGCCTTCGTTCACGACAGGGCGTTCTTCGAGGGCAAGCCCAGCGAGCTGAGCGACGGCGACCACATCCTGCGTTGGGGCGAGGAGTACCGCAACGACCTCTACGGCCACCTCTGCATGTACGGCATCACGGAACTGGTTCCGCCGATCTACAGCGGCTTCCGCCTGAGCAAACACCCGCACGATGTGCCCGCCAACAGCGTCGCCGCCGACCACTGCCATACGGTGGGCGGGACGCTTAGCTACGCCCACCCGCTCTTCGGCAGCGGCGATCTGGACCGCGTGTTCGCCCAGCCGCGAACGGTTGAGGCGAAGGAGCTGCCGGTGGACGTGGCACTGGGCAAGATCGATGCCCTGGATGTGATGTCGTACCCGAGCGTCGAGCTGGAAACGGCGCGGCTCTGGTACCGCCTGCTCAACTGCGGCTTCCGGCTGCCAGCGACGGCCGGGACCGACACATTCATGAACCTCGCTGGCACCGGGAGATTCAGCAATCCGCCGGCAGGCAACCGCGTCTTCGTCCAGGTCGAGGGCGAGTTCACGACCGAGTCCTGGTGCGCGGGCGTACGCCGCGGCCGAACGTTCGTGACAAACGGCCCGATGCTGAGGCTCGGCGTCGACGGCGAAGGCGTCGGAACCGAGATCGACCGGCCGCCAGGCAGCGAAGTCGTCGTCGAGGGCGAAGCGCGGTCCTACGTCCCGATCGAGCGGTTGGAGCTCGTCGTCAACGGCGAGGTCGTCGCCCACGGCGAGGTGAAGGAACATGGCAAGCGAGCTTCCTTGAGCCACGCCATACGGACGGACTCGAGCTACTGGATCGCCGTACGGGCTCTGGGGCCAGCTGGCCCGCAGGTGCTCGGCGGCGATCTCTTCGCGCACACCAGCCCGGTGTACGTGACGGTCGGCGGCGCGAAGGTGGAGCGGAGAGAGGATGCGGCGTACTTCGTCGAATGGATCGACCGACTCATCGCGATGTGCGAGGAGCACGGTCGATACGCGTCTGAGGCCGAGCGCAAACAGGTGACTCAACTCTTCCGTACAGCACAAGGACTCTACAGGAAGATCGTTGATGCGAGGCCCGCGGGCATTTAAGGCGGGTTACACGACGCCGAAACACTCGGCGAGGGCAGGCTTGCCGGAGCAGGCGCGCATTCCTACAGCGCGGGCGACACGACCGCAGGCTCTGAGGAGGCCGAGCGGTTCAATGAGAATTGATCAGGGCGCAGAACTGGCGTGGCGCCGTTCAGCCGCGCCAGTCGATGGTCGCTATTACGTACTCCATGCCGCGCCGTTTGCACCACATCTCGGCGGCCTTGCGTTTGCGCTGCACCTCGTCACTGTCGATACGGCTGGGGTCCTTGACTTCGATTAGGGCCCTACGCCCGTCCGTATACTCGACGATGAAGTCGGGGACGTAGCGTCGCATGTGCTTCTGCGAATCGACCCAGGAAATCGAGATGCCATGTCGTTTCATCCACTTCGTCACTGTAGGGTCGGCATCCAGCTTATCCATCATGCGCTCTTCGAGGCCGCTGTCGAAGCGCTCGAAGTTGTACGGGCTCTTCTGAGGGCCCCACTTCTCGCCGTGTTTGCTAATTGGCGGCATACTCGATTATTCCGGCGACAAGGCCGCCCTTGGCCGCGACCTTCTGCCGTACCTGCGGGAGCATCTTCCAAGCGAAGTACAGGGCCTTGCGGTCGGCGAGTCCCAGCGATGCGCCATCCATGAACTTCTCGCGAATATGCTGCATGAGGGCACTGTAGACCTCGCTCTTAAAGCCGGCAGCATACCCGGCCTGGACGGTCAGCTCCTCGGCCATCTCAAGGACAGTCCCTTTCACGGCTTCGGCGATTACTTCGTCCGTCAGCTCCGCGACTGGCGCCTCAGCCACGGCGGGCACGTCTGGAGCGCTGTGGAATGTCTTCCACCCGGCACCGGCCAGTTCCTTACCGAGCACGGCGTCAATATCGACGCGGGTGATTTCGACGGCCAGCGAGTCGTACTCGAACGCTGCAAGCACCTCACGCCAGTTCTCAATGGGCTCTGCGGGCTCGTCAATCTCTCCGACCTCAAATTCACCGTCGTCCACCAATCCCGGTATCTCATCCGGGACCTCGACGATGAGGTTGGGCCGTAGAATCTCCTGTCGGGCTGGCGGCTCTGGCAAGTCTTCGCTCTCGTTGAACTCTTGGTCGATTCCGACGTTCTGCCGGACCTTGCTCCCGAACATTTCCCAGAGCCAGTGATGTTCGAGCTTCGGATGGTCAACGACCGCGCATATCTGCGGCTCGTCTGGCCCGACGCCCTTCCGGCGGACGCGTCGCAAGCCGCGCCCGATAACCTGCTGACCATAAACCTTGCTGCTGAACTTTCTTAATAGCAGGATGACGCCGACCTCGGGAACGTCCCACCCTTCGCGCAGCATAAGGACGCTCACGACGGCGCGATACGGGGACTTGGTCTTCTGTTCGCGACCAAGCTCTCGCGCCTTTCGACGGTCGTCCTCGTCGCTGTCTTCGGTAACGAGGAGCGTCCTGACCTTGAAGATGTTGTTCAAGGTCTTGGCAGCTTTTTCGGCGTCGGCTTTGCTGACGGCGATGACGAAGAGGATGGGCTGGTAACGACCTTTAGCCCTGGTCTCTTGTTCCTGAATGCGCTTGAGGGCGATAGCCATTTGCTGGCGCATGGGCTCGTCGTCCGTCACCCACTGCGTCGCAGTGATGCCTTTGCGGTCGATTTCCTCCCAGTCAATCTCCTCGACGCGCCGCGTCTCGCCCGTGCGAGCATCGGTGTACGTAAGCTCGACCGTGCGAATGTCGGGTTGGTAGACGACGGGTGTCTTGATGATGCCTTCGTGGAGAGCGTCGGTAACGCCGTACTCATAGATCATGTCGGAGTCCGGGGTCTTGCCATCAGCCCTATCGGGTGTAGCCGTTGTGTCGACGCGCAGAACCAGCTTGCTCTCGATGCGCTTCAGCGTCGCGTCGTACTCTTCAGCAGGTGAGTTGTGGGCCTCGTCGTTGAACAGCGCGAGGTCGGGGCCGTTCATGAGCGCCGAGACGTTACTCTGCCCGGTCTTGTTGCTCTGATAGAACTGGTGGATATTCCCGAGTACGATGCTCGCGCCAAGGAAGCTGGCCCAGCCGCCGTCTTTGCCGCTGCCGAGCGTTGTCAGCGCGAAGTCTTCAGGACGCGCATGGCCCCAGTCCGGCAAGAGATCCCGGTCTTTGAAGACGCGGCCCTTCTCGAAGTCCTCCTCCAGCCGGTCTCGCACGATGAGGTTCGGGCAGAGGAGCAAGAACTTCTGGATGTCGTGGGCGATGCGAAGCCAGGCAATCAGCGCCGCGATGATGGCCGTCTTGCCGCCGCCGGTGACGACGTTGAGCAACAGGCCATGCTCGCCTATGTCCTGTTTGCCGAGCGACTCGTAGCAGTAGATGACGCGAAGAAACGACCCCCACTGATGCGGCCACAACGTCCCGTCTCGCGGGGCCTGGTCGTTGTCAGGGGCCGTCAGGAAGTCGATGTAGCGGTAGGTCTCGGGCTTGACGCCGGCGAATCCTTCGCTGCGCCAGACGGCGAACGCTTCCTCATGCCGGGCGAACTCGTTGTACACCTAGCTCACCTCAACGTCGCCGGCCCAGATGCCCTCGCCGCCCGCGTCGTCCTGCACCTTGCAAGCGATGTGGTACCGGCCGAGCGCGGGGAACGTGTAGTCCACTTGCAATGCCGGCTCCTTTTTCGCCGTGCGCACGAACGAATAGCCCTGCGTGCTCGTGAAGTGGTCGCCGTAGTCGAAATCCCACTGTACGTTGATAATCTTTGCCCCGGCATTGAGCACGATGGTCTCGCTCACGTCGAACTTGTACGTCCGGCCACTGACGTTGCGCCATCCTACCTCGACCTTCGGCGGCTGCACGAACGTGAGGAAGGTCGTGTAGTCCGCGCGGTCAGTCGAAAGCGAGTGTACGTGTTCGCGGAACTGGTCCGAATCAATGCGCACCAAGTCCAGCTTGATGAAGTTGAGGTCCGTCGCCTCCATTTCGCGAAGACGCTGCGCCGCCTCGACAGCATCAGGACGGAACGCCCATGCCAGCATGATGCCATCTCGCAGATTGTCTTGTTGATAGCGAACGGTCTTGCGTACCGCGTTGGCGAAATCCTGCACATCCTTCGCCGTCACCTGAGAACGTTGGTCGGCAGCTCCAACCCAGACCGGCACCGCGCCCTTGTGGCCGTTGATGCCCGGCAAGGAGTCATCGGGCACCGCGCCAAAAGCTCGGAGCACGAACTCACGGAAGTGGTCAACGGGCGTTTGAGCTAGTCGGCTGGCATCGTAGATGCCCCAATGCTCGTACGTGAAATCAGGCGTGACTTGACCCAGGATGGGTTGCTCGGCCTGTCGTGACACTCGGTCAGCCGTTATTGCAACCGCCACCCGCGATTGGTCGCAGGCTAGCCAGCGACGCCCAAGTCGCTGCGCCACGGCGGGGGTTGTGCCCCCGCCAACGAAGAAGTCAGCCACCACGTCGCCAGCATTCGAAGCAGAAGCCACGATGCGCTCCATCAGCTCTTCCGGCTTCTGCGTGGGGTATCCAAGCCTCTCAGGCGATTGCGGGTGAATCATGTTGATGCGCCAAACATCACCGCACGGCTTGTCGGAGCTGGCTTTGCGCACTTGTTTACCCGTTTCCGGGTCGAGTATCGGAACGCGCTTGCCTCCAATCTTACGTGTCTGAAGCTGGGTGCCCTTGAACTCGGCTTCGACTCGAACTTCATTGAACACCCAGTCCTTGGTCTTGGAGTACCAAAGAAGCACGTCGTGATGTCGGTCGAACAACGAACCACCAGTAGGCAGTTTGTTCGCGTAGTACCAAACAATCTCGTTGCGAAAGTTGTCATGGCCAAAGAGC
>JBAROU010000105.1:0-5519 GCA_049642385.1 Dehalococcoidia bacterium
GCCGAGGACTGCGTCCCCAGGGTGATGAGCGGCAAGACCTGCGTCGTGACCGGCGCAAGCTCGGGGATCGGCAAAGTGCTCGCGTTGGAGCTTGCTCGCCGCGGGGCACGCGTGGTGATGATCTGCCGCAGCAATGACCGCGGACGACGTGCGGCCGTCCAGATCGAGCAGGCGACCGGAGAGCAGCCCTACGTGCTGCTCGCCTACTTGTCATCGCAACAGCAGATCCGCAACGTTGCAGGCGAGATCGACAAACGATACGAACGCGTCGACGTGCTGGTCAACAACGCCGGCGCGCTACAGGGCCGCAAGCGTCGAGTTACCGAGGATGGTCTGGAGATGACCTTCGCAGTCAACCACCTCGCCTACTTCCTGCTCACGAACCTGTTGCGCGAAAAACTCGAGGCAAGCGCCCCGGCGCGCATCGTCAGCACGGCGTCCGCCGCGCACGGATCAGGCAAGATCGACTTCGAGGACCTGCAAAGCGAGCGCAGCTATTCCGCCTTTCGCGCCTACGCCAACTCGAAGCTGGCCAACATCCAGTTCACCCGCGAACTCGCGCGGAGGCTGGAGGGCACGACGGTGACGGTCAACTGCTTCCACCCCGGCTTCGTCGGCTCTCGCTTCGGCAGCGGCGCCACGCTGCCGGTGCGCGTCTTCATGTTGGCGGCCAAGCCTTTTATCACCAGTCCCACCCAGGGCGCTGACACCGGACTGTGGCTTGCCTGTTCGCGCGATATCGAGGGCGTCAGCGGTCAGTATTTCTTCAAGCGCGCCTTCTCCCGCAGCTCGCGCGCCGCTCGCGACGACCAGGTCGCAGCACGGCTGTGGGAGGTCAGCGCCAAACTGACCGGACTGCAGGCATGAACGGCTCAACACAGCGCATCCGCTCGCCGAGGCGGCTGAAACGCGACCTCTGGGTGGGCTTCAAGCCATACGGGATTGGCGAGACCAAGCCCAATCACTATGGAGAGATTGTCCGCACGATCTGGGAGAACCGGCGCGCGCCGCTGCGTGCTTGGCGGATTCTGCGCAAGGGCGTCTGCGATGGCTGCGCGCTGGGAGTCGCGGGGCTGCACGACTGGACGATCGACGGTGTGCACCTGTGCAGCACACGGTTGAACCTCCTGCGACTCAACACGATGGGCCCATTTGACCCGGCGGTTCTGGCGGACGTCCAATCGCTGCGCGATCGAAGCGGTGCGGAGCTGCGCGAGCTGGGCCGGCTCGCGTACCCGATGCTGCGTCGCAGGGGTCAGCCGGGCTTCACTCGCATCTCGTGGGACGAAGCGCTCGACCTGGCGGCTGCCAAGTTGCGCGACAGCGACCCTCGCCGCGTTGCCTTCTACCTGACCGCACGCGGCATCACCAACGAGGTCTACTACGTCGCCCAGAAGGCCGCTCGCTTGATCGGCACTCCCAATATCGACAACGCAGCGCGCGTTTGCCACGCCCCCTCGACGGCGACGCTCAAGCAGGCGATCGGAGTCGGTGCGACGACGATTTCCTACCGCGACGCGATCGAAACCGACCTGATCGTTCTGTTCGGCTCGCACGTCGCCAACGCGCAGCCCGTGTTCATGAAGTATCTGTATCTGGCGCGCAAGCGCGGCACCAAGGTGGCGGTCGTCAACCCCTACCGCGAGCCGGCGCTCGAACGTTATTGGGTCCCCTCGAACGTCGAGAGCGCAATGTTCGGCACGCGCATGACGGACGAGTTCTTCCAGGTCCACACGGGTGGCGACGTCGCCTTCCTCAACGGCGTCCTGAAGGTGATGCTCGACCAAGGCCTCGTCGATCGCGACTTCATCGACGGGCACAGCACCGGCTTCGATCTACTCGTGACGGAGCTTGGCGATCAACCGTTCGAGCAGCTCGAACGGATCTCGGGTGCGCAACGTGCGGACATGGAGCGCTTTGCAAGGATGTACGGCGAGGCCCGCAGCGCCGTGTTCGTCTGGTCGATGGGCATCACCCAACATGCCACGGGCTCGGACAACGTGCGCGCGATCATCAACACCGCTCTTGCGCGCGGCAATGTCGGCAGACCCGGCGCCGGACTGATGCCGATTCGCGGCCACTCCGGAGTCCAGGGCGGTGCCGAGATGGGCGCCTATGCGACGGCGCTACCGGGTGGCGTGCCCGTTGATTCGAAGTCGGCAGCGGCGCTCTCTCAACAGTACGGGTTCGACGTGCCGAGCGAGCCTGGGATGTCGGCCCAGCAGATGCTCGAGGCGGCCTTGCAAGGCGAGCTCGACGTGCTCTATTCCAGCGGCGGCAACTTCCTCGACGTGCTGCCCGACCCAAAAGCATCCGAGCGTGCGCTTGCTCGAGTGCCGTTGCGCGTTCATCAGGACATCGTGCTGTCCAGTCAGATGCTGGTGGATCCCGACGAGGACGCGGAGGCGGTCCTGCTGCTGCCCGCGGCAACTCGGTATGAACAGCGCGACGGCGGGACCGAGACCACGACCGAACGGAGGATCGCCTTCAGCCCTCAGATCGAGCGCCGGCCCCGCGGCCAAGCACGCAGCGAATGGCAGATCTTCATGGAGCTTGCACAGCGTGTCGATCCCCAGCGCGCGCATCTGATCGACTTCGAATCCGGTTGGGCGATCCGTGAGGAGATCGCGCAGGTGGTGCCCTTCTACGAGGGCATCGAGACGCTGCGCGAGACCGGCGACCAGGTCCAGTGGGGCGGTGCGCGCCTTTGCGACGGCTGGCGGTTCGAGACCGACGACGGAAAGGCTCACTTCGTGTCCGTCGTACCGCGCGAGCTGAACTTGCCCGAGGGCAAGTTCCTGCTATCAAGTCGTCGCGGCAAGCAGTTCAACTCGATGGTGTTCAAGAAGCGCGACCCGCTCACCGGGGCAAGCCGCGATGCTCTGTTCATCTCGTACCAAGACGCGGACCGACTGGGGCTGGCCGAACGCGACGCCGTGACGGTCCGCTCGGATGTCGGCGAGCGGCGTGCAACCGTCAAGCTAGCGGCGATCAGGCCCGGCAACGTGCAGGCGTTCTTTCCCGAGGCAAACGTCCTGATAGCGCCTGGCGTGCGCGACGGTGCCTCCGGCGTGCCGGACTACAACGCGCTGGTGGAGGTCGTGCCGCTGGCCGAAGGCGGCGGGCGCAGCGAACTCGAGCAACTCGAGGAACTCGAGGAACTCAAGGGGCAGCCTCGACGCTCCGATAGCCGAAGCTGATGCACACCGCCTCGATCATCACGCGGTTCTGGCACGATCAGATCGTCCAACACGGCCGGCAGGGGACGTTCCTGCTGCTCGTCTCCTTCCTGCTGGCCTTCCTCTTCATACGCACGAGCGCCCGCCTGACGCGCAGTGTTTCCTGGTGGCCGGGCGGCGTCGAGACGGAAAGCGGCGTTCATCTGCATCACCTGGTCTGGGGCATCTGCCTGATGATGGTGTCCGGCGTGCTGGCCTATTCGTTGCGCTACGAAAGCCCTTGGTGGGAGTTGACCGCGGTGGGCTTTGGGATCGGCGCAGGGCTGACACTCGACGAGTTCGCTCTCTGGGTTTACCTGCAAGACGTCTACTGGGCCGAGCGGGGGCGCAAGTCGCTTGACGCAGTGGCGATTGCAACGGTATTCATGGGTCTCGTGTTCCTGGGGTCGCGCCCGTTCGAGTTCGACCCAGGCCCTGAGATCGGAGTGATCTCATGGATCGTGGTCGTAATGGCCCTGTGCGTGGTCTCGTTCTTGAAGGAGCGCATCGTCTACGGCATGGTCGGCATGTTCTTCCCACCCTTTGCGATGCTCGGCGCAGCGAGACTCGGTAAGCCGGGCTCACCCTGGGCCAAATGGCGCTACGGCGACAAGAACCACGGCAAGCAGGCGCGCTCGCAGGATCGCTTCGATGACTCGAACCGGCGCGCCAACAAGATCAAGGACGCCCTGTTCAACCTGGTCGGCGGCCGGTCCACCGACGAGCTGCAGGAAAGGAAGGCGCGGACAGCAAGCGCAATGGCTCAGGAGCAGGCGATCGAAGAGGTGCACGAGCGGGCGCAGCAAACCAGCGCGGGCGACCAGTAAATAGTGTCGTGAACGTCACATAGCGATAGCCTGGCAGCTGCTCTGATAGCAGAGAGGACAGGTTGCTCCAGGAATCTGCATCAACCGCCGCTTCGCCGCCACCCCCAGGGCCGAAGGCCCCGGTGGCACTGCAGCTTGCCCAGCGTTTTCTGACGCCGGGCCCGTTCATGCAGCGCTGCGTGCGGCGCTACGGGCACATCTACATGTTGCGAATGCCGGGGGGCGAGCGGGTCGTGCCGGTCTCCGACCCGGCTGCCGTCAAGCAGGTGTTCACGGCGCCCGCCGGCAGCTTCGATGTAGGTGTCGGCGGCAACGCGATACTCCAACCACTCGTCGGCAGTGCGTCGCTGCTGACGCTCGATGACTCCGAGCACCTGCGCCATCGCCGTCTACTGTTGCCGCCATTGCATGGTGAGCGCATGCGTGACTACGGCGACCTGATCGTCGAAATCACCGAACGCTCGATGCGGAACTGGCCGGTCGGCGAACCGTTCGCGATGCATCCGCAAACCCGTGCCATCACTCTCGAAGTGATCCTGCGCGCGGTTTTCGGAGTCGAACAGGGCGAGCGCCAGGACGAACTGCGCGAGGCACTGCGCGATCTGCTCAGTCTGACCGGCGCAACGCTCGCCTTCGCCCCCTGGATACGGCACTGGGCCAACCGCTCGTGGGTCAAGTTCATGGCAATGCGCGAACGGATCGACAGCCTCATCTACCGTGAGATCGCCCGGCGCCGGGGCGAGCCGGACGTTGCCGAGCGCGACGACATCCTCTCCCTGTTGCTGCAGGCGACCTACGAGGACGGCTCGCCGATGAGCGACAAGGACCTGCGCGACGAGCTCGTGACGATGCTCGTGGCAGGGCACGAAACGACGGCCACCGCGCTCGCCTGGACGTTCGACCTCTTGCTGCACGACCGGCCGGCCTTGACAGCTCTGCTGGAGTCATTGTCCGAGGGGGACGACTACCTCGACGCGGTGATCACCGAAAGTCTGCGCCTGCGACCGGTAATTGCGCAGGTATCACGCAAGACCCGGGCGCCGTTTCAACTCGGGTCCTACACGATTCCGGCAGGCGCTCTGATCGCCCCCAACATCGCTTTGATCCACAGTCGAGCGGACCTCTATCCAGAGCCCGCCACGTTCAAGCCCCAACGGTTCCTCAATGGCGACGGCCCGGAGACCTATTCCTGGCTGCCGTTCGGCGGGGGCGTGCGGCGCTGCGTTGGGGCGAGCTTTGCGATCTTCGAGATGAAGGCCGTGCTGCGCACGGTGTTCGAGCACGCGCAGCTACGCGCCGCCGACCCACAACCGGAGCGCGCAGGTCAGCGAACCGTCACACAGGCGCCGAAGAACGGCACGATGGTGGTGCTGGAGCGGCTCGCCCTCTAACCGCCTGGCGGTCAGCCGCTGCGCGAGCTGCTCGGCCAGCCAAAGATCATCGAGCCAGGATCTCGCTCTTCTCGGTCTCGAAC
>JBAROU010000113.1:0-12316 GCA_049642385.1 Dehalococcoidia bacterium
CCGTGCCCATCTCGATGGGGCGATACCAGGCCAAAGCCATCTCTAACTGCCGCGCCACTTTCGTCCCCGACGCCGGCCACTTCTGGATATTCGAACACTTCGACGAGGTGCTAGCGAGGCTGACGTAAGGCGACAGCTGCCTCGGATTGGCCCGACACGATCTCGCGATAGTGCGCCCGGCCTCGCGAGACTAGTGTAATTCGGCTGTACCTGGGTTATGCTCTTGGGGTCATGGGGGAAAGAGGGCGGCCCAAGCATCCCGATGTTCTCACTCCGCGCGAGTGGGAAGTCGTATCGCTGCTGCGTGAGGGGCGCTCCAACGAGGAAATCGCGGGCCAACTGGGGATCAGCCTGGCGGGCGCGAAGTATCATGTTTCTGAGATTCTGAGCAAGCTCGGCGTGAGCAGTCGAGAAGACGCGGCCAAGTGGCGGCCGGCGGGGTCACGGCGGCCGCCGTGGGCACACGTGCTCGCTCCGGTCGGTTGGATGGTGCTCCAAGCGAAGGCACCGAAGCTTGCAGCTGCGGCCTCCTTGGCGATCGTGGCGGTAGTGGCGGTAGGCACAGGTACGCTGGTCTGGGGGTTGCTTCGCACGAGCTCAGCGGACAGTTTGAACACGCAGAATATCGCGCAGCACGCCAGCGTGGCTACAATCCCGCCCCGTGGCATTTCTGACGGACTCCCTTCCGAGCAGGTGTCACGACGCGGCATCCATTTTCATGGAATCATCGATCCGGCGGGTGAGAAGGCAGCCAGGCCGGGCTTCCGATTAGTGGGAGCGGACGTCACGATCCCCAGCTCTTTCAACCCACTAGCGGTGCCGCTCATTGGGCAAGGACCATCAACAACCATCACACTGCGCATTAGAGACGTCGTTGGACGATCCTATGATCCGATCCAAGTGTTCCCGCCCGTTTGCCAGGAGTGCGACGCGCCGGCCCGAGTGCTCCTGCTGTACCAGGTGCCGGAGGATATCGAAGTAAAGGAGAGCATCCTTCTCTCCGTGTGTTCGGCGGGACTCGCACTCTCACCAGAGTGTTCCTGACGCGATTGCCTGGCTCGATAGAGAACCTGCGCAGGTAGGCACCTCAGTCTTCGGACTGTGATACACTTGTGTCGAGCATTCGTGGCCGTCGTGCCCTCCGCCTAGCGCGGACCTCGTGCCCAGCGTGGCCCCTGACGAAAGGGGCCTTTTGTGTTGAACCAGCAGGGCAGCGGGGGAGGGGCGGCTGATTTCTACAAGGTCTCCCTTCCCCTAGACCGCCGCAAGCCCGTCTCCGACCGTGTACGGGTTTTCCCAGATCGTATCCCGGAGGCCAGGGCTGATGGGTGAGCGCGGCCCGCTGCCGGTGCCGCACGCCCGCAGGCGCAACCCGCGCCGGGTGGCCGGCAAGGTCGTCACGGCCAAGCGCCCGCCCATGCCCGCGGACTTGCCCGCCGAAGCCAGGGCCGAGTGGCGGCGCGTCGTACCGGTGCTAGACGAGATTGGCGTGCTCGCGACCGTCGACCGCGGGGCGCTGATCCGCTACTGCACCGCCTGGGCGGACTGGGTTGAGCTGGAGGAGCTGATCCGGCGTTCGGGCAAGCTGATCAAGGGCCAGAAGGGGAACCTCGTGCGCAACCCCCTGCTCCTGGTGCGGAGCGACGTCGAGGCGACGCTCTCCGACCTAGGGAAGCAGCTCGGCCTGACGCCGGCCGCGCGCCTGCGCGCCGACATCCGCCACGAACGGCCTGAGGAGCCAAGCGAAGAGGAAGCGCGCCGGGTAACCGCCATCGATGCGTACCGGAGGAGGCTGGAAGCGTCATGACCACCGTTGAAGCAGTCCAGATCGAGCACGTTGACATCGACGCGCTCCACCCCGACCCGGCCAACCCGCGCCGTATCAGCGACCAAGAGCTCGAAAGCCTCACTAGATCGATCCGAGAGTTCGGGCTGGTCGACCCGATCATCGCACGACACGATGACGGAATCGTGATCGGCGGCCACCAGCGCCTGCTCGCGGCGAGGAAGCTGGGACTGAAGAACGTACCCGTCGTCTACGTCGACCTGGCGCCCGAACAGGCCAGGCTCCTCAACCTCGCGTTGAACAAGATCAGCGGCGAGTGGGACGAGGAGCAGCTCGCCCGGCTTGTGGCAGACCTGACGCCTGTCAGCGACCTCGACCTGACGCTGTCCGGCTTCAGCGAGGACGAGCTGGGCAAGCTGCTCAAGTCGCTCGACAAGCGCGAACGCAGGGAGCGCACAGAGACCTTCGACCTCGACGCCGCGCTTGAGAAAGCACGTGCCGCGCCGGGCGTCTCACGCGGCGACGTGTGGGCGCTGGGCGATCACCGCGTCATGTGCGGCGACGCGACCGACGAAGGCGACGTGTCGCGCCTCCTGGACGGACAGCGGGCGAGCGTCGCCTTCACCGACCCTCCTTACAACGTCGCGCTGGGTGACCACGGCGGTCAGGGGCGGGGCCAGCGCAAGCGCCGGCTCAAGAACGACGCCCTGCCGGCGGCAGAGTGGCGCGCCTTCTGCGAACGCTGGGCCAAGCACCTCCTCGACAACACCGATGGCGCGCTCTACGTCTGCATGTCCACCAAGGAATGGCCGCTGGTGAGCCAGGTACTCGAAGAGGCCGGCGGCCACTGGTCGGACACGATCATTTGGGCCAAGGATCGCTTCGTGCTGGGGCGGGCCTCGTACCAACGCGGCTACGAGCCGTTGTGGTTCGGCTGGCGCGCGGGCGCCAGGCCCTACTGGTGCGGCGACCGCGACCAGAGCGACGTCTGGCGCATCGCGCGGCCCTCGTCGTCAGAGGCGCACCCGACGATGAAGCCGCTGGAGCTGGTCGAACGCGCCTTGAAGAACAGCAGCCGGGCGGGCGACGTAGTGTTGGATCTCTTTCTCGGTTCGGGCAGCTCGCTCGTCGCGGCGGAGCGCACGGGGCGGGTCTGTTTCGGGATGGAGCTGGACCCGCACTACGCGCAGGTGGCGTTGCTCAGGTGGGAGGCGTTCACGGGAGAGAAGGCGAAGAAGCTGTGAGGGCGGGGGCGCCGGTTCGCAAAGGCTCCGTGCGTGAACGTGGCGTCGAACTCGATGCACACGCGCCCGTTGCTCTCGCTCTGCCACGCCAGGGTAAGACAGTTAGCGCTGGTGCGGATGCGCTCGAACTTGCCACGTTGAAGGAGCGCGAACCCCTTCATGTACTCCGAGGCGGGCCGAATGTCGAACTCTGAGATGTGGCGTTCCGCGCGCGCCTCGGTCGAATGGAAGATCAACAGTGTGCCGCGCAGATCCGGTGGGCAGCCTGTCAGGTCAAATTTGACGGGGCGGTCGAGCCCGTTGAATCGCGCGGTTCCTTTCACGCTGCCAGCGTTGTTGAAGGCGAGCGCGCCCTCAACGATCAGGTCGTTCGGTCGCCAGGCCATCTGGCGCTCCTTCCTTGGGCCCCGGGGCGAGCTACTCGGCGTACTCGTAGCCCGCGCGCACCAGCCGTTCGCCGACGGCGGGGGTGACCGCCCAGATCAGGCCGTCGTCGCCGAGCACGAGCATCACGATCTTGGTGGCGCGATCGGCGAAGGACTTCGCTGCGCCGTAGGTGTTGAACTTGCCGATCGTGGTGAGCGTCCGCATCGTGGTTGCCCTCCTTCGTTGACCCATACATCACTCAGACGCCCCGGAAAGTCAAGCGCACGATCACCAGATGGTGGGCGTCAGGGCGGAATTATCGAGAAGCTGCGCCCCTGGCGCAGAATTCGCTTGACTTCGTTCGGCTTCAGAGTGATGTATCGCAGCACCAAACGAAAGGAGGTGCTCGATGAGCATCGAAGATCGCAACCTGAAGCCGGGGACCGTGCTGGTGGCGCGGTACAAGAAGCAGGACCACCCCTGCGAGGTGGTCGCGGGCGAAGAGGGGAAGGTGCGCTATCGCCTGAAGGGCGGCCGGGAGTACGACAGCCCGTCGGCGGCGGGGAGCGCTGTGATGGGAGGCACGGCCTGCAACGGCTGGCGCTTCTGGTCGGTCGAGGGCAGCGAGCCCAAAGCGTCGCGCAAGGACGCGGCGACGAAGGCCACGCCGAAGACCGCTGCCAAGAAGACCACCGCGCGGAAGGCCAGCGCCAAGAAGACCGCCACGAAGAAGGCGCGACCCAAGGCCAAGAGCGCAGCCAAGGTCGGCAACCCGAACGGCGCGAAGGCCCAGGAGCCCGAAGCGCCGACCGAGAAACCGGTCGGGTGTGGCGACTGCGGCCAGGAGTTCCCGAACTCGCGCGAGGCAGCCAAGCACATGCAGGACGAGCATGGCTCGGTGCCGGCGCAGCCCGGCGACACGCAGTAGCGCGCAGCCAAGCCCCCGCGCCAGCAGCAGGCTTCTCAGGAGGCCTGCTGCCTCTCTTGGTAAGCAGGGCTGCGAGGTAAGCAGAGGTTACTGATGCTTACATGAACGGGCGCAAGTGCAAGGCGAAGAACGACAAACGGGAGCCGTGCGGCCAAGCGCCCCTCCGGAACAGCGACTACTGCTTCTGGCACGACCCCGAGCACGAAAAGGAAGCGACCGAAGCTCGCAGGCTAGGCGGGTTGCGCCGGCGACGCGAGCGCGTGGGCTCGAAGGCACCTACGACGTCGGCGAGCTGGAGAGCGTGTCCGAGATCCGTCGGCTCGTGCGCATTGCCGTGCTCGACTCGCTCGGCCTTGAGAACTCCGTGTCGCGGGCGCGCGTGCTGCTCTCGGGCGCGCAGGTCGCGGCCAAGCTGCTGGAGGTGGGCGAGTTGGAGGAACGGGTCGCCAAGCTGGAGGCCGCCGTCGAGGCGGGAGGGCGCAGGTGAGCGCGCACGTTGCGCGTGTGCGGCTGCTCCTGCAGGCGGCGCTGTCATGACGCTGGGCCGCCGCCTGGAGGCGCTGGAGCGGCAGGTTGAGGAGCGCGCCATGTGGGCACACCATGAGCGCATCGTGAGCGAGCTGGGCATCTCGCGCCAGGAGCTGTGGGAGCGGGCCACCTGGCTCAGCAAGGACTTGGACGTGTACCGGCGCGCCGGTATGAGCGAAGAGCAGGCGATGCGCTGCTACGCCGAGGCGAAGGGCTGGGACCCGGACGCGACGCTCGCCGCTATCGCGCAACGGGTGCGGGAGTTCCATGCGGCTGACGAGCAGGGTTGAACGGCTGGAGGCACGCGCGGCCGGGCTTGAGGACTATCGGCTGGCGCGCCGGATCGGGGAGCACTACGACCTCGACCCGCACGAGCTGCTGAATGGCGCGGATGACCTCGCGCAGCGAATGAGGTGCCTGGAGGTGCTCGGCATGACGGCGGACGAGGCGCTGGTGGCGGTCGCGCGGGAGCGGAACGGTCTCGACATCGACCCCACCGAGCTGCGGGCGAAGGCGAAAGCACGGCTGGAAGCCGTCGGCGAGCCGTGCGACTGACGGCCAGGCTGGAGCGCCTGGAACGCAGGCTGTTGCCACTGGACGAGCTGCCCTGGCCGGTGGTCGTCGTCGCGGGGCCGAAGGAGGAGGACAAGCCCACCGTGTTCGAGATCGTGCAAGCGAGGCTGGAGCGCTCCTGGCCGCGCGGCATCATCCACGCCTACATCACCAGCGGCGACGTGGCGGCCTGGCGCGAGGGACGCAAGGAAGAGGCGATCGCCGGCATCAACCACCGTTTCAGCGCAGGGAGGCAGGACTGATGCTCAAAGCTCGCCTGCGCAGGCTGGAGGCGGCCGTCGTGCCGGGCCCATCAGCCATCGAAAAGTGGTTCACGCTGGACGGCGCGCCGGTGGCGCCGCCGGGGGACGTGGTTGATCAGGTGGAGGCCGTCGCCCGCGACCTGCGCGAACCCAAGCGCTGGCGCGGCGCTGTGTGGCTGCCCGACAGGGCGCTGGCCTGCCTGCTGGGGGAGGGCGAAAACGAGTTGCAGCTCGTCGAGCTGGGGTGACAAGTAGGCTCTTGACCGCGACAGTACACATGTTCTATTCTACCGAAGTCGGTCTAGCCTGCCGGCACCAGTCCAAGGCGTCATGGGCGGCAGCAGTTCCGGAAGCTAGCCTGCGGGGATGGTTGCCGGAGCGTGTCGCTCATGGCGATTGGGCCTGACCGAGCCGGAATGACGATGCCCTCCACGCCGCTTTCAGATGAGTTCGCCGCGCTGAGCCAGGCCGGCGGCTCCACATCGAGACGCTGCTGTTCCGGCGGGCGGTCGAGGCGCTGGAAGCCGAGCAGGCGGCGCTGGATCACAGAGGCGTGTGCGATCGTTGCCGGGGAACCGAGGAGCTGTGCTACGAGTTCTTGAAGCTCCATCGGGACGCCCTGGAGATGCGGGAGCACGTGCTGAAGGCGCTGCGCAATGAGCTGTCTGGCTAACTCCTGGCAAAGAGAGAGGCCCCGAGCAGTGGCGGCTACTCGAGGCCTGCGCAGGGGTGTCCCCGCGCGTCTTCCAGGCTAGAGTACGGGGCGTCGCGGCGTCAATCCGGCGATGTCACTATGACCACATGGCGTGCGTCCCTCGGCTAGGGCAACTTGGGCTGAACGTCATCGAACCCGATCGAATGCAGCCACCTCTTCGAGAGCCCTCTCGCACCACGAGCGCCAAGCATCAGCGAAGCTGAGAGCGCCTTCCAGCGACAGCCGGTACCCGATGGAGATATCCGAAGGACCGTCCTTCAGCTCTCGCAATCGGCGACCTACCTGCGAGATCTCTGCATCCAAAACCTTCAACCGATCGCGGAGCGCGGCGGCCACCTCGCTGCCGCCTACACGTGGAAACAAATACAACTTCATAAGCAGCTGATCTCGATGTACCGGACCATCGTCGGGGCGTCGCAACCAACTGATCAGCTCGCGCCGACCGTCATCTGTGACCGAGTAGACCTTCTTTGGTAGCCGGTGAGCTTGATCTACGAGGTCGATGCCCAGGCAACCATCAGCATGCAAGTGCGCGAGTTCTGAATATATCTGTTGGAGGGGAGCTTCCCAGATGTGGCTGAGGCCAACGCGCAGTCGGCGCTTGAGACCGTAGCCAGTGTCAGGCTGCTCGCTGAGCAGGCCCATAAGGACGAAGCGAAGCGACATGGGTCATCGATTGAGAAAGGCGCGGCGCGATCCTCGCTCGTGGTTAGCTTACGGCGGCCGCCGGCATCCCGACCGGCGGGTGCGCGAACTCGATCTGGAGGCTGTGATCCCTTAGCTCGAACTTGGTGACCGTCTCGGTGTGTTCGGCATCTCCCTTCCAGGAGATCGTCACGCGATCGTCGGTGTCGAGCTTGCTAAGAGCCCACTGGACCACGTTGCCGACCGCTTCCAATTGCAGAGGCGGCCAGCCAGCCGTCACTTGGCGCGCCAGCTCCACCGTCTCGGGAGTAGCGAACTTGGGTCCCAGATCTTCCACGATCTGGGGCACGGTGTCGCCGGCCTGAAGCCGCGCGAGTATCTCGTGACCATCGTTCAGGATCAGGGGCGTCGTGAAGATTGCGTTGATCAGCTCTATCGTCTCTGGACAACCGGCTCCTGGCATGTTCTGACCTCTCTTTCGACTTGTGGATCGCGCCGCGCTGGGCGGATTCCAGTGCGGACGGGGGAACGTGCTAGAATCCGTTCCGGCAGTGCGGGAACAGGTCAAGCTCTAAGCCGCCCCGGGTCTGTCGGCCCGGTGACCTGACCCGCACTGCACCCGCAATATGCGCGCGTGCGCGCTACGGGACATGGTGGAAACCACCCAATACTCAAGCCGTTGTATGCGGCATGGGGGAGCAACCAGTTTGCATACCGGCGCAACGTTGAACAGCGTCCTAGTTGGGCGCAAGATTGAACTGGGTCGCCTGATGCGCCTGCTCGCGCGGGACCGGGACGCGCTGCCTTCCGCTCTGGTCGAGGGAGAGGCAGGCATTGGCAAGACACGGCTTGTTTCGGAGGTACTCGGGCTTGCTGAGGACAGCGGATTTCGCGTTGCCAGAGGCGCTTGCTACGAGAATCGCGCCGCGGGACCCTACTTCCCGTGGATGGAGATCTTGCGACAGATCGGGCCTGATTGGACAGACCCGGATGACCTCGCTCACGCGCCGACCCACAGCTCGGTTAATGGGCCGACAGGGCTTCCTCTCCCAGCCAAGCCACGCGGAAGCCGGGCGCAGGTCCTCAGGTCTCTTACCAACGCGTTGATCGAGAGAGCCGCCTCTCAGCCAACTATCGTCTGCGTCGAGGATCTCCATCTGGCAGACGTCGGATCGCTGCTCCTACTCAACAGCCTCCTCGACCTCGCGCATCCTGCTCTGCGCATCGTCTGCACCGCTCGAAGCGAAGAGGAAGTCTCGCCGGAAGCCGCTCAGCTTCTGGCTGGCGTCCGCGGCAGGACGCTTCGTGTTCCCCTCTCAGGTCTCAGCCTTGACGACACGCGAGACTTGATTGACGCCCTCCTTGGTGGAGGGAGGATGCGTGACGATGAGGCAGCGGCTCTCTGGCTGTATACACGCGGCAACCCGCTGTTCTTGTCGGAACTGCTGCGCTACTTCCAGGAGTCCCGCTGGCTCGAGAAGGACACAGTCACTGGAGCGCTCCGACGGGCGATGACTCCGCGCAGCCTCGCCGAGACTATCGACTCCCGACTTCGATGCGTTCCTGAGCCAACATTGCGGCTGTTGGCGGCGGCGGCTGTGGCAGGCGAGGAGTTCTCAATTGAACTGATCGCCTGCGCCGCAGCGCTTCCTGAAGAGGCGGTAGAGGCAGCGCTGGAACCGGCCGTGCGGGCGCGGCTCGTTGAACCGGAGCACGTCCCCGGCCTCCGGCTCTGGAAGTTCACTCACTCCCTTGTCGCGGTGCGACTATATGAAACGCTAGGTCAGGCAGAGCGACGTCTGTGCCACCGCAGAATCGCGAGAGCGGCACACGGCTCGAACCTCCTGCCGCTGGAAGACACGGCTCATCACTTCGCCCTTGGTTACGGTCGGCGCCGCGGTTCCTTGGCGGTTGGACTTTGTCAGGCCGCAGCAGAGCGCGCTGATCGGCTCGCCGCCTACGAGACAGCAGCGCGATTCTGGGAGCTCGCGGTCGCGTGCACGCCGAGAGCTGACCACGGGACCAGGGCTAACCTCCTGCACCGCCTCGGCTGGTCGCTCTGGGCGGGAAGCAAATGGACCGCAGCAGCGAAGCCGTGGAAGGAGGCCGTCGCGCTGTTTCAATCGCTGGCAGACGCCGAGCGTGTTGGGGAATTGGCTCTGGCGCTGGGCGAGATGTACCGCTGGAAGCAGGAGTTGCCGCAGGCGGAGCAGTGGCTGCAGCTGGCGCTGAACGAGTTGCAGGACAGTCAACTGCGTGCTCGCGCACTCGCCCTCATGGGGAGCCTCCTGTGTCTCCGAGACCAGATAGGGGCGGGCTTAGAGGCGCTCCGAGAAGGGAGTCGCTTGGCCGAACGTAATGGCGGCGATCCGATCGTTGGCTACTGGCTTGCTTACGGCCACCTCCTAGCGGGGCACAGGAGGAAGGCCTACACCATTGCGAAGAACGCTTTTCGTGATGCCGAACGGCTTGATTCGCCCGAAGCGCTCGCCTTGCTCGCAGGCAGCATGGTCCACCATGAGTTGGCGAATATGAATCTCCGTCGTGCACGCGAATACGTGCAAGTCCTTCAGCAGCACGCCTATGATCCTACTCAGAGCCACGTGCTTATCAACTTGTTCGTGGGCCAGACGCTTGTTGAAGCGTGCGTCGGCAACTGGAAGGAGGTCGTGCGCCTCAGTGAAAGTTGGCTACCGCAGTTGCGGCTCGCTGGAGCCTATCACGTAGCCACGGTCCGAGTCGTTCTCGCAGAGGCGCACCTTGCGCTTGGCGATCCAGCAACGGCTCATGAAGAACTCCTGCAAGCGCTGCCGGATTTGGAGCAGATGCGGCCAGTTGCCGAGCTTCATCTCGCCCGCGTACTTCATTATCTCGGCCAAGACGGCGAAGCTGCGCAGATGGTCAGACGCGTGGCTGCGTCGGTGTTGGATAGACCGAGGCTAGCAAAGGCGCTGCTGGGAGACGTCGTCTCGCGCCTGCCAACACAAGACTTGTGGGAACCGAGTTACGCTGCGCTCCTCAAGGAAGCGCGACCTATGGTCGCCGTTTACATTCCCATCAACGTCCAACGCGTGTTGGGTCGACTCGCGACGAGGTTGCGCCAATGGACTCAGGCAGCAGAACACTTCGACAAGGCAGTCGGGCAGTTAGAACGGAGCGGAGCGCGCTGGGGACTGGCCCAAACGTACCTGGATTACGCCGAACTGTGGGGGACTCGGCGGCGGCGCGGGGACGCGACGAGAGCTGCTGCACTGGAATGCAAGGCAGATTCGATCTTGCACGAAATTGGTGTCGCTCGCCCGGCATCCGAGGCGGTAGTCAGCAGGAATGGCAACTCATTCGCTCTGACCGGCCGTGAGCTGGAGGTGCTCGCCCTTGTCGCTCAGGGCTATCGTAATCCAGAGATCGCGAACGTGCTCACCATCAGCCAAAGAACGGTCGAGCGACATCTGGAGAATATCTTCGCCAAGATCGGTGCGCGAAGCCGGACTGAGGCCGTGATGCGGGCGGTCGAGCATCGGCTTATACCGTCCTTCGACGCTCCACAACGCCGCGACGGAGCGGTCCAGGACGCGGCCAACTGAGACGGTCACGATTCTAGTTCTGTGGCGGGCCGCCGGCACCTAATTTGGGCCGCTGGATTAGCAGGAACATTCGCCCCTCTGAGCGCTAGCCACCCATGCGCACTATTTCAAGATGGTGTGTTACGCGCAGGTGTGGCCGAACTGCCTGACGACGAACAAGATGTCGCCCGCACTGATGGAGCCGTCCGGCGGGCCGAGGTCCCACGGGTCGCCACCCGACGCTGGCGGTGAGCGGTCGAACGCCGTGTGGTAGCCCGACGCGGGCAGCTGTGAGAGCGGGTCGATGCTAGGATCACCGTTGGTGCCGAAGCGGCCAACGATGCGGAAGATGTCGCCCGTCGAAATAATACGGTCACGCGCGCCGTCGGGCAGAAGCGTGTCGAAGAAGTCCCAGAAGTAGAACGGATCGCGGAGCCCGCCGAGGACCGGAGTGGCGCCGAGTTCCTGGGTGTCGGTGCAGCCATCATTGTCGTCATCGTCGTCGCAAGCGTCGCCTAGGAAGTCGCCATCATTGTCGAGCTGATCCGCGTTAGCTACCTCACGGCAGTTGTCCGCACCATCACCGATGCCGTCAGCGTCAGTGTCTTGGCCAGTAACGAGCATAGCGAGCTGTATCTCCTCACCTCCGGGATCGACCTCGACACCAAGCAGCTCGATGCTCCAATCTCCAGGAGCTGGATCAGCGATCTGATAGACCTCAGACGTCTCGGTGAGCATGTAGCCTGCGACCGGGCCCGCGCCGTCCGGCCCGTACACGGTGCCATCAGGCGAGGTCAGCGTCATGCGTACAATGCTTCCGTAGTTCGAGAAGAACTCAACGTTGGTGGCTGCGGGCCCGATGGCCATTTGTGTCTGAGCAGTCTGATCTTGATTGACGTGGAGAGAGGTGAATTCGCAGTCCTGCGAGACCAACACGGCGCAGGCGACGAATTGTGCCTTGTCGGCATCGCCATGTTCGTCGAAACGCCGATTCCAAGCCGAAGTGTGATCGTCGTCAATCACCCGGTGCTCTCTCTCGTTGGGCAAGGTCGTGCGATCAGATCCACAGCCTCGAGGCGGAAATGTGCAATCCGTCGGGATGAATTCAATTGCAGAGGGGAAAAGCGTGTCGAATTGGGAGGCATCCAGTGTGTAGAACGGCACAACAGATGCCGCGCTGCGTGTTGCTCTGAGGATGGTCTCGTCAATGAAAGGATAGTCAATCATGTTCTGGACGACGGGGTCGCCAATGTCGCAGGGCCCTGTGAGCAAGCCCGGAACGTTGAGGAGGTTAGCTAGAGCGAGCACCATATGATTAAGCCCCACCCCTCGTAGCGGACTATCGAACGTCACGACGGACGCGATGTGTTGTCGGGCCCAAGACGGTTCTGAACCAACAAGGTACGCGGTGATGAAGCCGCCCATACTGTGAGCAACGACTGTCACCTCCCCGCCCGGCTCATCAATCAGCGCTTTCAGCTTCAGGGCGAGCCCCGGGATACCCGCAGGAATGCCTAAATCATCCTTGCGCCCACAGGTATGAAGCTTCTCGTAAATCGGGGCACCGCTTCCGTCCCCGCAATAGCTGTCGGAATAGTTGAAGTAGACTGGAGGGCGTAGGTCGACCTTGGTAGACACGGGGCCGTTTGAAGTGAGGAACGGATCGAGCCAGCTGGGAGCTCTGTTCAAGAAACCGCCGAAACAGCCGCTTTCGCTGTGGATCCCC
>JBAROU010000131.1:0-4745 GCA_049642385.1 Dehalococcoidia bacterium
TTCCTGCTCTATGTGAAGCCCGATGTCGCACTGGCTCGACCCGCCGACATGGATCGGTTCGAGGAGGAGGGAGAGCGGCTGCAAGTTGCCGTTGCTAACGCCTACGAGCAGCTGGCGGCTCGGCATCCTGAACGCTACGTGCGCGTCCCGGCCGATCGTTCGCCCGAGGAAGTCCACGCGCAGGTGATGGCCGAGGTCGAGTCGCGACTGGGGGCGACCAGGTGACGGCGACGATCGCCGGTGTCGAACACCAACCGCAGGCGGAGCTGACGCTCGAGGCCGCGCTGCGCAGCGACGACGGCCTCGCCCACGCGTATCTGTTCCACGGGCCCTCCGGGACCGGCAAGCGGCTGGTTGCGCGCGCCTTCGCCGCCGCGTTGTTGTCGGCTTCCTCCGACGATCCCCAGGAGGTGGAGCGGCGTGTGCGCGACGGCGTGCATCCCGACCTGGCCTGGGTCGAGCCACGCGGGGCGCACGAGATCTTGGTGGACGACGTGCGCGAGCGGGTCGTCTCGCAGGCGGCGCTACGGCCCTTCGAGTCGGCACGGCGCGTGTTCGTGATCGCCGACGCCGATCGGATGAACGACGAATCCCAAAACGCATTGCTGAAGACGCTCGAGGAGCCGGCGCCGTTCGCGGTGTACGTGCTGACCAGCTCATCGCCCGGGCGGCTGCTGCCGACGATCCCCTCGCGCTGCAGGCAAGTTCGCTTCGGCCCGCTGCCCTCGGCGCATGTAGCCGAGCTGCTGGGAGGTGAGGGTGTGGACCCCAACGTTGCCGCGGCCGCCGCACGGTTGGCAGGCGGCGACATCGACGGGGCGCGACGGCTGGCAGGGCCGCTCGCGGGGCAAAGAGCGGAAGCCGAAGCGGCGGCGCGCGCCACGATGCTGGAAGTCGACGACGCGCAGTGGCGCGTGTCGGCACCCTGGTCCGCCTTGCTCGAGCGAGCCGATGCAGCGGGAGCCGATGCCGAGGCGTGCACGAAAACCGAGCTGGACGAGCTGCTCGAAGTCGAGCCCAAACGCGGGCGCTCGATCAACAAGACCGAATACGAGCGGCAGTTGCGGCGGGCCCGAAGACGCGCGCACACCGCGTCACTCGATCTCAGCCTCGAGCTGCTCCAACTGTGGTTTCGGGACTTGATCGCGGTCGCGTGCGAGGGCGAAGCGCAGGTCTTCAACGTGGACCGTCTCGAACAGCTGCGTCACGACGCCGGACGGCGCGACGTGGCGGATCTGGTCGAGTCTGTGGCGTTGGTGGAGGAGACCCGTCGCCACCTCGAGCGCAATGTGATCGAGGAACTGGCTCTGGAAGCTCTGTTCGACAGGCTGCGCAGGCTGGGTAGTTAGCGACGCATTCGCAGTCTGAATCGCGCAGTTCTGCGAGGTAGACGCGGCCTATACTCCGGCTGCGCGCCGACGTAGCTCAGCTGGCCAGAGCACTTCACTCGTAATGAAGGGGTCCCCGGTTCGAATCCGGGCGTCGGCTTCCGATTGTGGAGCCGAATTTGGGCATGCCCGGGTTCGGCGTTTGTGTTCCTGGGACACGTATGGGACACATCAGGGCCGGGCAATTGGGCGTTCCCGGGACGGAAAGCTCACCCATCGGACACCAAAACCTCACCCCTACAGAGACCGGCACCAAAACCTCACCTGCCGTCGGACGGTGGAGTTCGACGCGCACTCCACCACGCGGGGGACTTCGACGATTGCTCGGCGATCGGGCTGGGCCGCTGTCTCACGCGACACCCTCCGTCAAACAATTCTGCAACGACTCACACAAATAGCTGGGAATCGGGCGGTCCAAGGGCAGTTCAGGGTCCTAAAAAGACTGGTCCGTGCGCAAACCTCCACCGTGTGGAGCAGGGGCAGAAAAAGTCGCAAGGTACGTCAGAGTCCACTCGGACAGTTCAAGATCCACCACCGTCGTGGATCTGGGCCGCGATCGAACATCACGGCCTGGGCGGCAAGCTCTTGCGCCCGGAGGACGTCGCCACGATTTGCGACGTCCACGAGAAGACCGTCTACCGGGCGATTAAGGCCGGCAAGCTACGCGCGGCGCAGCTCGGAGCCCGGGGCACGATCCGGATCACACCGGAGGACATCGACAACTGGGTGTCTGGAAGCGTGGTCAAGCCCAGCGAGGCCGCGCTTGCGGAAGTCGTTGACATCACCAGCCGTCGCAAGAAAGCAGCGCCGAAGGATGGGCGCCTTCGCGTGTCTGGAGACCGCCGATGATCGAACGGCGCAAA
The DNA here is from genome assembly GCA_049642385.1 of Dehalococcoidia bacterium. Taxonomy (GTDB): domain Bacteria; phylum Chloroflexota; class Dehalococcoidia; order DSTF01; family RBG-16-68-14; genus JBAROU01. The sequence goes on from JBAROU010000131.1 coordinate 2,252, forward strand.
AGGACGCGCCGCACGGGCGGCACCTACTCCGTCTGGCGGGTCCGCTGGCGAGACGCCGGTGGGCGGGGCCGCAACAGAACGTTCGACCGCAAGGCGGATGCAGAGGCATTCGAGGCACAGGTCAAGCTGCGCAAGCGAGCCGGTCAACTTCAGACGATCGACTCGGGCAAGGAGACGCTCGCGGACTTCGCACAGGAATGGTGGAGTGCGTACGCCGAGCCGAACCTGGAGCGGGCGACCCTCAAGAGCTACGAAACCATCTGGAACAACCACGCGTTGCCGCGCTTGGGCGATGTCCAGCTGCGCGAGCTTACGCCGCGTCTGTTGTCCGACTTCCGCACGGAACTCGAGCGGGAAGGCGTAGGCGCTGCGGCCGTTCGTCGCACGCTCGTGATGGTCCAAGGCATGCTGCAGCGGGCGGTCGAGTGGGAGCGAATACCGTCGAATCCGGCTCGCGTCGTTCGCAAGCCGAACGGCAAAAGGATTCGAGCGATTCGCCCGCTGTCGCCGGCTGAGGTCGAACTGATCCGGACGTGGCTGCTCAACCGCAAACGCAGTCGCGACGCCACCCTCGTCAGCGTGCTCGCCTATTCCGGGGTCCGCCCCCAGGAGGCGCTTGCACTCGAATGGTCGAACGTCCGCGAGCGAACCTTGCTGGTCGAGGCGGCGGTGGCCTTCGGAACGATCAAGGCTCAGAAGAACCGCAGGCCGCCACGGACGGCCGAACTGTTCGGGGCCCTCAAACAGGACCTGGCCGAGTGGCGGTTGGCACAGGGGCGGCCCGGCCCCGGCGAACTGATCTTCCCCGAGTCAGGCGGCGGCTTGTGGAGCGAGCACGACTGGCGCAACTGGCGGCGGCGTTGCTTCGCCAAGGCGGCCGAGGCGGTAGGCATCGAGGGCTCGCGGCCCTACGACCTGCGCCACAGTTTCGCCAGCCTGCTGATCCACGAAGGGCGTTCGGTCGTCGAGGTCGCGGCGCAGCTCGGGCACTCGCCGACAATGACGCTCACGACCTACGCGCACGTCATGGCCGAGTTAAGTGACGGCCCGCGGCGCAAGGCCGAGGACGAGATTCGCGCCGCACGCAAGAGCGCTCGAAGGAGCGCTGCGTAGGTCATGAAGCCCGAGAGAACCAGCATGCGGGCCCTAGCTCTGAGCGTCGCTTTCGCAGAGCTAAGAGAACGTCTCTCAAACCCGCTGCAAAGCGGCGGTCGCCCCAGCCGACCCCGCGCACCCATCGTAGATGGGTGCAAGAAAAACTTGGGTGCGCGGGGTCGGCTGGGACTCCCAAGTAATAGGCAGATTGAAAAGAGATTTTGGAAGGAGAAACAATGAATGAAGAGACAAGAAAAAAGAAAGGCAAAAAGGATCAGATCAGAAGCCAGTCACGAACGACGAACTGTTGGAACGGGTCCACCCCCGGAGGGGGCAGCCCCCACCACGCGCGACGCAAAGGCGTCGCGCAGTGTCGAACTACGGCCCGGGACAGGCAGATACTGAGATGGATCGGACGCTGCGGCGCGGTTGAGGCCGAGGCGGTCTGCTGTCGGAGTTGGCCACGGCAGGCTGGCGACGAAGTCGAATGGACACGTATTCCGAAAAGCAACGTGTACAAACGGCTGCGGTCCATGGTGCACGCTGGGCTACTCGTCCATCGCCGTGTGCTCCACGCGCGCTCCGGCGTCTACATCGCCACGCGCGACGGGCTCGATCTCGGCGGGTGCGAGCGCATGCGGCCGTGTCGCATCTCGTTCGGAACGTATGAGCACACCGTCGCGCTGCCGTATCTGGTCATCGCGCTGGAGGAGGAGTTCGGAGCCCAGCATGTTCTCGCCGAGCGTGAACTGCGACTCGGCACGTCGGAGGACCGTGATGCTTTCCAGATCTCGGTTGCCAGCGAGCGTCGCGGGTCGCACTGGCCAGACGCAATCGTTCTCGGCGCGATTGACGGAAAGCCGCTCGCGATCGAGCTTGAACGCACCGTGAAGCGCACCGGAAGGCTCGACGCGATTCTGCGCGGGTACGTTCGAGCGCGCTCAATTGGCGGAGTGCGCTACTACGCGGCGACGCTCGCGGCGCGAGCGGCCGTCGAGCGGTCGGTTCGACGCATCAAGGCGCCGTCCGGGCTCATAGAGGTTCGTGGTTGGGCGTCGGGGGAGGGTGCCATCGACTGCCGCGACTGGGACAGCGCGGACGTAATCCCGTTCCCCGGGCGGACGACGGACGGCGGTCGCCGCGCCGCATAGAAAGGAGTACAGAGATGGAATTCGTCACGAATGCCTTTGAAGGTCTTGTGATCGGTTGGGTCCTGGCGCTGCTGGCTGTATGGGGGGTCAGGGAGTTCAGTCTGAGTTGGACTTGGACGCTCTTCCCTGCTGGCCTGGGCACGTTCTTGGTGTGGGGAGCCGGGATCAGCGAGTCGTGGTCCTTCACCGTGTTCTTCGGAGGCGTGTTTACGGCCAGATGGGCGTACCGAGCCGAGCGCAACGACATG
>JBAROU010000147.1:0-24467 GCA_049642385.1 Dehalococcoidia bacterium
GAACAAGCAGACGTGCTTCCGATAGAGGCGTGGAACATCGCTGGCCAAGGCGGGAACGTGGTAGGCATGGCGGGAGAGGCCCCTGCAGCGCTTCAGCGTCTTGACACGGATGACTCACAGCCTTCCGTACTTACGGAATTCGGCCCGACGATCCCTGGCGATGAGATGACAGTGGGTTTAGCCGGTGATGTCTGGTATCGTTCCCGTTCAATACCTGGACTCGCAAGAGTTGATAAGGGCGGAAGCGTGCTCAGCTTCCCGTTGCCTAGGCACAAAGGGGCGTTTGATAACCGTTTTGGCGGGCACTGCATCTCGGTGGATGGCGAGACAGATGGATGTACTGAGCAGACTATTGAACTGGACACTCCTGTTCTCTCCATCGCAGCTGCACCGGACGGAACCGCCTGGTTTTCTACCGGTGACCGGATCGGTCACGCCATCCCCTGATCTTTCGCTCCTCTGTTACACTACTTACGAACACGCTGCCTCAGCGAGGAGGGATGATGGCTGAGTTCAAGACGGTAGCGAAGGCGTCCGAGGTGGGGCCGGGCGAGCTGAAGCACATCGAGCTGGAGGACGGCGCCCAGGTGTGCCTCGCCAACGTCGATGGCACGTTCTACGCCATTGGAGGCGAGTGCACGCACATGGGTGGCCCGCTGGGCGAGGGCGAGCTCGAAGGCACGATCGTGACCTGCCCCTGGCACAGCGGGGAGTTCGACGTGACGACGGGCGAGGTAAAGGGCCCGCCGGCCGAAGAAGACGAGCCGAAGTTCGAGGTGCGGGTCGAAGGGGAGGACGTGCAGGTGGCGCTGGAGTAGCGGCCGCAATTGCGCGGCGCATAACACCTGTCGGGCAGTAGGGCCACCCCTGCTTGACCGATGCAGCCCGCTACCGTACACTGCCGGTGACAATTGAATACGGTCTAACGCTCTTATCCAGAGTGGTGGAGGGAACGGCCCAGCGAAGCCCGGCAACCGGCTCGCTACGGCGGGCGCGGTGCCAACTCCGACCCCAACTCGGGGACAGATGAGAGTGAGGGTTCGATGACTTCTCACACCACGAGAAGTTTTTTATTGTCGAAAATATGAAACATATGTCCGTAACGCCGCTGACCTGGTCGAACGGCTCGCTACGCCTCCTCGACCAAACGCTCCTGCCGCACGAGGAGGTCTGGCTCACGCTGACCGACCACCGGCAGGTGGCGGAGGCGATCCGGTCGATGCGGGTGCGCGGCGCTCCAGCGATCGGGGTGGCCGCAGCGTACGGCCTGGCGCTCGCTGGCTCGAGCAGCGCGACGCTTGAGGTCGATGCGCTGCGGGGCGAGCTGCGTGAGGCCGCGCGCGAGCTGTGGGGCACGAGACCGACCGCGGTGAACCTTTCGTGGGCGCTGGAGCGCGTGATGTGCGCGGCGGATACGGCGCAAGACGCCGCGGGCGTGCGCAGCGCTGTCGTCGCCGAGGCGGAGCGGATTGAGCGCGAGGATGTCGAAGCGAACCGACGCCTGGGCGCATTCGGCGCCGGGCTGGTAGCACAGCAGGCGACCGTGCTCACCCACTGCAACGCCGGCGCCCTGGCAACGGCGGGCTATGGTACTGCGCTGGGCATCGTGCGCGCGGCTGTCGAGCAAGGCAAGCAGGTGCGCGTGATCGCAACGGAGACGCGGCCGCTGCTCCAGGGCGCGCGGCTGACCGCGTGGGAGCTGGCGCGCGACGGCATCGAGTGCACGTTGATCGTCGATAGCGCAGCGGGCGCTCTCGTGCGGCGTGGTGGTATCGACATGATGATCGTCGGGGCGGACCGTGTCGCGGCGAACGGAGACGTGGCGAACAAGATCGGCACGTATCCGCTGGCGCTGCTCGCGCGCGAGCACGGCCTGCCGTTTTGCGTTGCAGCGCCGCTGAGCAGCATCGACCTCTCGCTGGCGACGGGCGACGCGATCCCGATTGAGGAGCGTTCGCCGGATGAGGTGACGACATTCGCCGGACAGCGCGTCGCGGCGAACGGCATCGACGCGGCGAACCCGGCGTTCGACGTGACGCCGCACCGGCTGGTGACGGCGATCGTGACGGAGCGCGGCATCGCGCGGTCGCCGTACGACGTAGCGTTTCGCGAGATGACGGCGGCGGTGGAGGCGGGCGCGTGAGCAGGGCGCAGCTGGGCGTGATCGGCGGGTCGGGGTTCTACCAGTTGGACGACCTGACCGACGTCGAGGAGCTGAACATGGACACGCCCTTTGGCCGGCCGAGCGGTACGATCGTGCTGGGGAGGCTCGGAGGCGTGCGCCTCGCGTTCCTGTCGCGCCATGGCCTGGGCCACCATATCCTGCCCACAGAGGTGCCCGTGCACGCCAACATCTGGGCGCTGAAGCAGCTCGGCGTGGAGCGGATCATCTCGATGAGCGCGGTGGGCAGCCTGCGCGAGGAGATCGAGCCACAGCACGTCGTCGTCTTAGACCAGCTGATCGACCGGACGCGCACGCGGCGAAACACATTCTTCGGTGATGGGCTGGTCGCGCACATCGCGTTCCACGAGCCGTTCTGCCCGGCGCTGCGGGGCCTGCTCCTGGATACGGCGGGCGCAACGGATGCTACGTGGCACAATAGCGGGACGTGCATGGTGGTCGAAGGGCCGGCGTTCTCCACGAAAGCGGAGGCGCAACTCTATCGCTCGTGGGGAGCGCATGTGATCGGCATGACCGCGCTACCGGAGGCGAAGCTGGCCCGCGAAGCGGAGATCTGTTACGCCACGCTGGCGATGGTGACCGATTATGACACCTGGCACGATGTGTACGAGCCAGTTACGGCGGATATGATCATCGCAAGTGTCATGCGCAACATTCAGACCGGGAGGCAGGCGCTGGCGAGCGTCGTGAGGGCGCTGCCTTCGACGCGTGATTGCCCGTGCGCTTCGGCGCTTGCGACGGCGCTCGTGACGCACGAGTCGCTGGTGCCGGCGGAGACGAAGCGACGGCTGGCGCCGATCATCGGGCGGTACATGCCGGTGGAGGCAGCGGGCTGATGGCGGACCGACCGCTGCCGCGCCAGGGCATCGGACGCGCACACGTCGATTACCTCGTGCGGCCGACACGCGATCGTGACGAACTGCGGCGCATCTTGACGCCGTACCGCGCGTACGCGGCGTATGCGTTGGGGCAGCTACGGCCGGACCTGTTCGCGCAGAGCGAGTGGTGGGTCGCCCGCGGGGCGCACGGCCAGGCGCTGCTGTTGCACTCGAAGGGTGGCTTGGGTAACGCGCTGTTCGCGCTCGGTACGGTCGACGGACTCGAGGCGCTGCTCCGGCTGCACCCGGGCCCGAATCAGACGTTCCTGACCTGCCAGCTTCACCAGCTCGAACAGGTGCGCCGGCACTACGTGCTTTCGGAGCGTCAGAGCGTGCTCCGGCTGCTGGCGGACCGCGAGTCGTTCCGGCCGGTCGTGGGTGAGACGCGACGCCTGGCGGGCTCAGATGCGCGGCGCATCAACCAGCTCTACCGGCTGGAAGGGACGCCCGCGTTCTACACGGCGCGCAACGTCGACGAGGCGGTGTACTACGGTGCGTTCCGGCATGGACGGCTCGCGGCGGTGGCCGGGACGCACGTCGTCGCGCCGGACGAGGGGATCGCGGTGGTGGGCAACGTATTCACCCATCCGAAGTTCCGCAACCAGGGGTTGGGCACACTGGTGACGAGCGCGGTTACGGAGCATCTGCTCCGAACGTGTCGAGAGGCGGTGCTGAGCGTCAACCCGCGCAACACGCCGGCGCTGCTGGCCTATCAGCGGCTCGGCTATCGAGAAGCCGGGCGTATGATCGAGGGAACAGCGGCGCGCCGCGGCATCGGCCTGGAGGCATTCGTGCGGAGGCGCATCGCGGAGGTGCGCGGCCGGCGCTACGGCGCGGAGCTGGTGAGCATCGCGACGTGACGAGGAGGCCGTTCGACCGGGGACGAGAGTCACGGGATGCCGGTTCCCGCCCGCGATCGAACGGAACAGAACGAAGAGGAGGAGAATTTGACGACGCAATCGACGACTAAGAGTGACATTCGAAATGCGGGGCTAGCCGAGGAGGGCATCCGGCGCATCGAGTGGGCGGCGCGAGAGATGCCGGTGATCGGCATGATCAGGGACCGCTTTGCGCGGGAGCAGCCGCTGAACGGCGTGCGCCTGTCCGCCTGCCTGCACGTGACGACGGAGACGGCGAACCTGGCGCTGGCGTTGCGTGACGGCGGCGCGGATCTGCACATCTGCGCGAGCAACCCGCTTAGTACGCAGGACGACGTCGCGGCGGCGCTGGCGACAGAGTACGGCATCCCGGTGTTCGCAATTCGAGGTGAGGACAACGACACCTACTACCGCCACATCCACCAGGCGCTGGAGCACAAGCCGCAGATCACGCTGGACGACGGCGCGGACATCGTCGCGACGATCCACCGAGAGAAGCGCGAGCTGATCGAGGGCGTCGTCGGTGGCACTGAAGAGACGACCACAGGCGTGATCCGGCTGAAGGCGATGGCGAAAGATGGCGCGCTCGCGTATCCGATCATCGCTGTGAACGAGGCGAACACGAAGCACATGTTCGACAACCGCTACGGCACCGGCCAAAGCACCATCGACGGCATCACGCGCGCGACGAATATCCTGTGGGCGGGCAAGAACGTCGTGGTGGTCGGCTATGGCTGGTGCGGCCGCGGCGTGGCGATGCGCGCGCGGGGGCTCGGCGCGCAGGTGATCGTGGTTGAGGTGGATCCGCTGCCAGCGCTGGAGGCGGTGATGGACGGCTATCGGGTGATGCCGGGCAAGGACGCGGCTGCGATCGGCGATATCTTCATCACACTCACGGGCGACATACACGCGATCGACCAGCACCACATGGAAGCGATGAAGGATGGCGCGATCCTAGCGAACTCCGGCCACTTCGATGCGGAGCTGAACATCAAGGCCCTGGAAGGGATGGCGGAGAGCCGCCGGCAGGTGCGCCCGTTCGTTGAGGAATTCCGCCTGGGCGACGGGCGGCGCATCTTCGTGCTGGGCGAGGGCCGCCTGATTAACCTCGCGGCGGCGGAAGGCCACCCGGCGAGCGTGATGGACATGAGCTTCGCGAACCAGGCGCTGAGCGTCGAACACCTCGTGCTCCAGGCGCAACGCCTGAAGCCGGACGTGTACCCGGTGCCGGCTGAGATCGACGCGGAGATCGCGCGGCTCAAGCTCGGGTCGATGGGGATCCGCATCGATGAGCTGACGGACGAACAGCGCAAATACCTCTCGAGCTGGGAAACCGGCACGTAACACAGATGAGAAGGAGGCCCGATGACCAGTGAGTGACACGACCTTCACCCGTTCGCCCTCTCTGCTCCTGACGTCAGAGTCAGTGACGGAAGGGCATCCAGACAAACTGTGCGATCAGATTTCCGACGCGATTCTCGACGCAATCATCGTGCAAGATCCGATGGCGCGCGTCGCGTGCGAAACCGCGGTCACGACAGGTCTCATCCTCGTGATGGGCGAGATCAGCACCGACTGCTACGTTGATATGCCGGCGATCATTCGCAAGACCGTGCGCGACGTCGGCTATACGCGCGCGAAGTACGGCTTCGATGAGGAGACGTGCGGCGTCACGGTCTCGATCAAAGAGCAGTCGTCGGATATCGCGCTGGGGGTTGACCATTCGCTCGAGGAGCGCGAAGGCCTGGCGAGCGCGGAGGAGATCGACCTGGAGCAGGGCGCTGGCGACCAAGGGATGATGATGGGCTTCGCATGCACGGAGACGCCGGAGCTGATGCCGCTGACGATCTCGCTGGCGCACCGGCTCTGCCGACGCATGGCGCAGGTACGCAAGGACGGTGTGCTGCCGTATCTGCGGCCGGACGGTAAATCCCAAGTGACGGTGGAGTATGAGTACGGCAAGCCGAAGCGCGTGGACGCGGTGGTGCTCTCGTCGCAGCACGACCCCGGCGTGGAGCACGATCAGATCGAGCGAGATCTGATCGATACGGTGGTGCACGAGGTGATCCCGCCTGAGCTACTGGACGCGGACACGCGCTACTTGATCAACCCGACCGGCCGCTTTGTGATCGGTGGGCCGATGGGCGACGCCGGGCTGACCGGCCGCAAGATCATCGTCGATACGTACGGCGGCATCGCGCGGCACGGCGGCGGGGCGTTCTCCGGCAAAGACCCGACGAAGGTGGACCGCTCGGCTGCGTATGCAGCGCGCTACGTGGCGAAGAACATCGTCGCTGCGGGACTGGCGGACCGCGTCGAGTTCCAGCTCTCGTATGCGATCGGTGTCTCACATCCGACGTCGATTGCGGTCGAGACGTTCGGTACCGGTCATGTCGACGACGAGACGATCTTGCGCGTGGTGCGCGAGCACTTCGACCTGCGGCCGGCGGCGATCATCCGCGACCTGAACCTGCGCCGTCCGATCTACCAGGCGACGGCGGCCTACGGACACTTCGGGCGCGAGGATATTGACGCGCCCTGGGAGCGCACGGATAAAGCGGCCGCGCTTCGCACCGCCGCCGGGCTCGCGACGGGCGAGGCTGCCGCGCGCCGGTGAGGAACAATCGAATCGAGCTTGACCAGGGGCGCACAGAAGCGCCCCTGTCGCTTGGAGGAGGCTTCGTGAGCAGGGAGGTTCGGGCGTAGGTGTACGCGATCGTGCTTGCAGGTGGGAAGGGCGAGCGGCTGCGGCCGCTTACGGCGGACCGGCCGAAGGTGATGGTGCTGCTGCGCGACAAACCGATCCTGGAGTACCAGATCGAGTGGCTGCGCGAGGGCGGCATCACTGATGTCGTGCTGTCGTGCGGGTACCTGCACGAGGTGATCCAGGACTACTTTTCGGATGGCAGCCGCTGGGGCGTACACATCTCGTACGCTATCGAGGACAAGCCTCTGGGGCGTGGTGGGGCGCTCAAGCTGGCGTATCGAAGCGTCGCGCCCGACGAGCCATACGTGATCGCGACGAACGGCGACAACGTCAACACGCAGCCCCTGGCGCCGATGATCCGCCAGCACAAGCGCACCGACGCCGCCGGCACGTTGCTACTGGTGCAACTGCGCAGTCCGTACGGCATCGTACGGCAACAGGGGAAACGCATCCGCGGTTTCGAGGAGAAGCCGCTCCTGCCGCACTGGCTCAGCGCCGGTGTGTATGTGCTGAACCGCGAGTTCTTCGCCGACCTGCCGGACGTGGGTGACCACGAGGATGGCCTGTTTCCGAAACTGGCGTCGGAGGGGAAGCTGTATGGCTTCCGGTCGACGTCATACTGGAAGGCGATCGATACCGCGAAGGACCTCAAGGAGGCCGGCGAGCAACTGTCGGGAGCGACATAGGGCGGGAGTGTCATGACGACGAACCAGGAGATATCTGTGCTAGATGACCGCGCGACCGTGGAACGTCTCGACCCAGAGGCGCTGCTCGGGCGTATCCAGGGGTTGCCGGAACAGTGCGATGAGGCGTGGCGCCGCGCGGAGGCGTTCGAGCTGCCAGGCGCGTATGCGAGCGCGCGCGAAGTGGTGGTGCTGGGGATGGGCGGCTCCGCGATCGCCGCGGACATCCTGCGGGTGCTGTCGCTGAAGACGGGTCGCAAACAGATCTCGGTTGTGCGCGGGTATGAGCTGCCGCCGTTCGTGGATGGCGAGACGCTGGTGGTGGCATGCAGCCACAGTGGCAACACAGAAGAGACTGTCTCAGCCTTCGAGCAGGCGCTGTCGGCGGGTGCGCAGACGCTGGTCGTGACGACGGGCGGGCGCATCGAGGCGCTGGCGCGCGCGCTCGATGTCCCCACGTTCGTGTACGAGTTTGCGGGTGAGCCGCGCTCGGCGCTGGGGCACCAGCTGATGGCGCTGCTATCCTTGGGCGGGCGCATCGGGCTGGTGGAGGCGCAGGCAGCAGCCGTGGCAGAGACGCTAACGCAGCTCCGCGGCCAGCGAGGACGGATCAGCTTCGACGTGCCGCTGGAGCGCAATTTCGCGAAGCAGGTGGCGAGCCGCCTCGTCGACCGGCTGCCGGTCATCGTCGGTGCAGGTGTGCTCACGGAAGCGGCCCACCGCTGGAAGACGCAACTGAACGAGAACAGCAAGAGCTGGGCGTTGCACGAGGAGCTGCCGGAGCTCAACCACAATACTATCGTGGGGTTCGGGCTGCCACGCGAGCTGGTGGAGCGCATGCATGTGGTGTTCCTCTACCACGCGTCGTTGCACGAGCGCGTACGGCTGCGCTACGAAATCACGGAGGAAGCGCTTGCAGAGGCCGGCGTGTCGCACGAGCGGGTCGTGGCGCAGGGCGAGAGCGCGCTGGCGCAGGTGCTCACATCGATCTACTTCGGTGATCTGACCAGCTACTACCTGGCGCTGCTGTACGGGGAGTCGCCAGCGCCAGTGAAGTCGCTCGATCATGTGAAGGCGCGGCTTTCCGAGCGCTAGTTGCTCGTTGTTGGTTGCTGGTGGTGCCAGGCTGAAGCCTGGCCCTCGTGTTTTTGGAGGGACGCCGCGGTTAGCGCTTCGTGTACTGCGGGGCCTTGCGCGCGCGCTTGAGGCCGTACTTCTTCCGTTCCTTCACCCGCGGGTCGCGCGTGAGGAAGCCGCCGCGACGGAGTGGCTTACGCGCGTTCTCGTCGGCGACGACGAGGGCGCGGGCGATGCCGTGCGCGACGGCGTCTGCCCAGGCGCTGATGCCGCCGCCGCGCACCTTCACCTGCGCGCGATAGCGCCCTGCAGCTTCGGCGAGCGCGAACGGCTGGGTGGCCGTGTGGCGGTCGCGCAGGCGGGGGAAGACGTCCTCCAGCGTGCGGTCGTTGATAACAACATCGCCGGTGCCGGGGTAGAGTCGCACGCGCGCGACGGCGCTCTTACGACGGCCGGTGGCGTAGTGGTAGCGTTGATCGGCGCTCATGCGCTGACCTCGCTCGGTGTTGCTTCGGCCCTGCGCTGACGCTTGCCGGCGTTGACCTGCGCTTCGTGGGGGTGGTCAGGGCCCGCGTAGACCTTGAGGTGGCCCAGGATCTTGCGGCCCAGGCGGTTGTGCGGGATCATGCCTTTCACGGCCTTCTGGACCGCTCGTTCGGGGTGGGTCTGGAGCATGCGCTCCAGCGACGTTTCCTTGAGGCCGCCGGGGTAGCCCGTGTGGCGGTAGTAGGTCTTTTGCTGGAGCTTATTGCCGGTGGTGCGTACCTTATCGGCGTTTACGACGACGACGAAATCGCCGTTGTCCATGTGCGGCGTGAAGGTAGGGCGGTACTTGCCGCGCAAGAGCTGCGCGACCTGGGACGCCAGCCGGCCCAAGGCCTGGCCTTCCGCGTCCAGCACGTGCCAGCGCGTCTCGACGTCTTTTGCCCTGAGGGTGTAGGTCTTCATATCGACTGCTTATCATAGCGCGTTGGCTCGTTGAGGTCGAGGCCATAGTAGGCGACATTCACGAGGCAAAGGCCGTGAGCCGGCGCGAGGGGACCGGCGCTATTCGGCTCTGCGTGGCGGAGAACGGCTTTGAACGCCGATAGGCTGAGCCTGCCGCGGCCGACCTGGGCCAGGGCGCCGGCCGTCCGGCGCATCTGCTGACGGAGGAAGGCGGTCGCCTGAATGTCGAGGGTGATGACGGGGCCGCGACGATCGAGGTCGCAGCGCTGGACGCAGCGGACGGTCGTGACGTCCTCGCGGCGGCTGAAGGCGGCGAAGTCGTGTTCGCCGACGAGATAACCGGCGGCCCGGCGCATGCGCTCGATGTCGAGTGGCTCAGCGACATGCCAGGCGCGCGTGCGCCAGAGAGGCGAGCGGGCGGTCGCGTTGTAGATGGAGTACCGGTAGGTGCGGGAGGCGGCGTGGCGGCGCGGGTCGAAGTCGTCCGGCGCATCGAGGGCGTGGCGGACGGCGATGTCGTCCGGGAGCCAGGCGTTGAGTCCACGGGCGAAGACATCGGTCTTGAGGCGGGAGGCGGTGGTGAAGGCGACGACTTGCGCCCAAGCATGAACGCCGGCGTCGGTGCGGCCGGCGAAGGCGACGCGAATGCGTTTGCCCGTGAGGCGCTCGAGCGCCACTTCGAGCTCGTCCTGGATGGTGGGGCCGCGCTTCTGGATCTGGGAGCCGAGGTACTGGCTACCGTCGTACTCGAGGACGAGGGCGATGCGTCTCTCTCGATCGGGCCTTGGGGTCACTCGTCTTGGAGCAGCTGGAGCTGTACGAGGGGCGCGCCGTCGCCGCCGCGCGGGCCAAGCTTGACGATGCGGGTGTAGCCGCCGCTCCGGTCGGTGTAGCGCGGCGCGAGTTCGTCGAAGACCTTGGTGACGATGGTCTTGTCGTTCAAGAAGCTGAGCGCCTGGCGGCGGGCGTGGAGGCTACCATCCTTCCCGAGCGTAATCATCTGCTCGGCGGGGCGGCGCGCTTCCTTCGCGCGCGCCTCGGTCGTCTTGATCGATTCGTGGGTGAGGAGGTCCTTCACCAGATTGCGGAGCATCGCCTTCCGGTGGGGCGTCGGGCGGTTGAGCTTGCGTTGAGTGAGTCGATGGCGCATGGTGCGTTCCTGAGCGCGTTGGCGCTCCTCTATTCCTGTTCCTTCTCGATTAGCTCGGACGGGTCCTCGCCGGCCTCTTTGAGTGCCTGGATGAGGGCGGCGCCGAGCGGGCTGAGGGAATCGGTCTCGCCATTCGTGCCGAAGTCGTCTGAGGCGTCTCCCTGGAGGAAGTCGCGCTCGATCAACTTGGCCTTGAGTTCGTCGTAGGACTTGCGCCCGAAGTTGCGCAGCCCAAGCAGCTCGTCCTCGTTCTTCATCAGCACGTCTCGGACGGTCATTAATCCGGTGCGCTTGAGGCAGTTGTAGGCGCGCACCGAGAGGTCGAGATCTTCGATCGGTGTGTTGTAGCGGTCTTCTGAGAGCGCGATACCGCGGCCGACGCCGTGCTCGATCATCGTCGGCTCGGGCTTGCCGAGCTGGGAGAAGATGCCGAGCTCTTCGCGGAGGACGTCGGCGCTCTGGCTGATGGCGTCGATGCCGTTGATGCTGCCGTCAGTCCAGACTTCCAGGATCAGCTTGTCGAAGTTCGTGAGGCCGCCGACGCGGGTATGCTCCGTGCGGTAGTTCACCTTGCGCACGGGTGTGAAGATCGCGTCGACCGGGATCACGCCAATGGGGAGGCCGTCGGACTGGTCGGCAGGCAGATAGCCGCGGCCCTGTTCGACGGTGAACTCGATCGTGAGGTGCGACTTGTTGGTGTCGAGCGTAGCGAGGTAGAGATCGGGGTTGACGATCTCGTAATCCGCGGCGACCTGAATGTCGCTGGCATGCACCTCGCCGGGGCCCTTCGCCTCAAGGTACATCTTGGCGGGGCGGTCGGAGAGGGCACGGAGGCGGAGCTCCTTGATGCTGAGGAGGAGCTCGATGGTGTCCTCCTTGACGCCCTTCACGGTGGAGAACTCGTGCTCGACCTCATCGATACGCACCGCGGTGACCGCGGCGCCGGGCAGCGAGCTGAGCAGCAGGCGTCGCAGGGCGTTGCCCACGGTGATGCCGAAGCCCGCCGACAGCGGCTCGGCGATGATACGGACGTAGTTCTCCGACTCTTCCTCGACGGTGATGTGGGGAGATTCCAGCTCAGGCGAGGGGAATCCACCTTGCACGGCGGGTTCGAGTTCGAAGGTAGCGGGGTTCATATAACCGACCTCTCTCTTAGCGCGAATAGAATTCCACGATGACCGCGGGATCGAACTTGGCGCCTACCTGCGCGACGTCTGGCAGAGCGATGACGCGACCAGTCATGGCGGCGGCGTCGACGCCGAGCCAATCGGGGACTTCCTTGCTCTGCATGTTGTCTTGAATGAGCTTGAACAGCTCCGTCTTCCGCCCCTTGGGCGACCACGCGATCTCATCACCTACCTTCAGGGCGCAGGACGGGATGTCCGTCTTGCGGCCGTTGAGCATGATGTGGCCGTGCCGGACCACCTGACGGGCCTGGTTGCGGGAGTCGCCGAAGCCGAGGCGAAACACCACGTTATCGAGGCGCAGCTCCAGGAAGCGCACGAGGTTTTCGCCGGTGACGCCGGCGCGTCGCACCGCTTGGGCGTAGTAGCGCCGGAACTGGCCTTCCATGATGCCGTAGGTGAACCGGCCGCGCTGCTTCTGCTGGAGCTGGAGCGCGCGGTCCGACATGCGCCGGCGGCGCGCGCCGAATGTCTTCTGCTGGCCGGGTGGCGTGGGCCGGCGCTCGAAGGCGCATTTGGGCGTGAGGCAGCGATCGCCCTTGAGGTAGAGCTTGTCGCCGTAGCGGCGGCAGAGTCGGCAGACGGGTCCGGTATATCGGGCCACGAAGTCCTCCTTAGTTGCGGGGCCGCTTGCGCGCGCGGCAGCCGTTGTGGGGCATCGGGGTCACGTCGCGGATGCTCTGGATGGATAGGCCGGCGGCTTCGAGCGAGCGGATGGCAGCCTCGCGGCCGGAACCCGGGCCCTTCACCATGACATCGATCTGGCGCATGCCGTGCTCCATGGCGCGCCTGGCGGCCTGCTCTGCGGCGAGGCCGGCGGCGTAGGGTGTGGACTTGCGGGATCCTTTGAAGCCAGCGGTACCGGCGCTGCCCTTGGAGACCACGTTGCCGTTCGGGTCGGTGAGCGTGATGATGGTGTTGTTGAACGTGGAGCGGATGTACGCCTTACCCCTGGGTACGGACTTTCGCTCCCGGCGCCGCGAACGATTCTTGCGCTCTGCCATCTACGCTCTCCTACTTCTTCGCCATGACGCGGCGCCTGCCGGCGACGGTCTTGCGCGGCCCCTTGCGGCTGCGGGCGTTGGTGCGGGTGCGCTGGCCGTGCACGGGTAGGCCACGGCGGTGCCTGATGCCGCGATAGCAGTTGATCTCGATCAGGCGCTGGATGTTCTGACGTACCTCTCGGCGGAGGTCACCTTCAACGGTGCGAGAGCGGTCGATGACTTCGCGGATGCGGCTGACCTCGTCGTCGGTGAGGTCGCGCACCTTGGTGGCGCCGTCGACCTGGGCTTGCTGGCAGATCTCCTTGGCCGCGGCAATGCCGATGCCATAGATGTAGCGCAGCGAAACCTCGACGCGCTTGTCGCGAGGGATGTCAATGCCGGCGATTCGCGCCATCCTGGTTCCTCCTAGCCCTGCCGTTGCTTGTGCTTCGGGTTCTCGCAGATGATCCGGACGATGCCGCGCCGGCGGATGATCTGGCACTTGTCACAGCGGCGCTTGACGGAAGCCTGTACCTTCATCGTTCCGTTTGTCCTACCTGAATCGATACGTGATCCGGCCGCGGTTCAGGTCGTAGGGCGAAAGCTCGACCAGGACTCTGTCGCCGGGGAGGATCTTGATGTAGTTCATGCGCATCTTGCCCGAGATGTGGGCGAGTACGTCGTGGCCGTTTGGGAGGTCCACGGTGAACATGGCGTTCGGCAGTGGCTCCCGCACCACACCCTCGACTTCGATAGCGTCCTTTTTTGCCATGCTCCCTCGTTCAGCTCCTTCGTTCGGCGGCCATGGCGGGCGCTACGCCCAGCGGCTCTTCGCTGTCGCGCAGCGTGAGCACTTCCGGGCCCGCGTCCGTGACGGCGATGGTGTGCTCGAAGTGAGCCGAGAGGCTACCATCGAGCGTGCTGACCGTCCAGCCGTCGTTATGCTTCTTGGTGCGCCAGTCGCCCATCGTCACCATCGGTTCCAGGGCGAGCACCATACCTTTGCGCAACACAGGGCCGCGAGCGGGTTCCCCGTAGTTGGGCACTTGCGGATCTTCGTGCATGTCGCGTCCGACGCCGTGACCAACGTACTCGCGGACGACGCCGTAGTCGCGCGACTCTGCGTACGTTTGGATGGTGTGCGACACTGCTCCCAAACGCGCGCCGACTCGTAGCGCTTCGATGCCGTGACGGAGCGATTGGTACGTGACGTCGATGAGCCGCTGCGCTTCCTCGCTGATGCGGCCGACGCCCACGGTGAGCGCGGAATCGCCGACGAAGCCCTGGCATGTCGCACCGAGGTCGATGCTGACGATGTCGCCCTCGTTGAGGGCGCGCTTACCGGGGATCCCGTGGACGATTTCGTCGTTGACCGACACGCACACATGCGCCGGATACCCCTGGTAGCCCAGAAAGGTGGGCACCACGTTCCGCCGCTGATACTCCTCTTCGACTATTTTATCAAGATCGCGAATGATAAGGCCAGGGCGAACCTCGGCGGCGAGGATATCGAGGACCTCTCCCACCACCCTGCCGGCCTTGCGCATGAGGGCGATCTCGTCGTCCGACTTGATGATAATCGGCATAGACCTTCCTATTGTAGACGATTTGCTCCTTAGATTCGACCAGGGGGCCCGACGCACTGATGGTTGGGGGTTTCCTTGAATTTAGCCCGAATCTGAGTCCGGCGTCCCGCCAGGGCAGTTATGAGCCGAGGTTCTTGATGGATTCGAGGAGGTTTTGGGTGACGGTATCGACCGGTTGCTCACCGTCGACGGGGATGAGCTTGCCTGCGTCCTCGAAGTGAGCGAGGAGGTCCTGGGGCGGGCGCTGCCGCTGGAGGCGCTCCAGAACGACGTCCGGCTTGTCGTCGTCGCGCTGGAGCAGCTTGCCGCCGCATTTGTCGCAGGCGCCGGGCAGCTTGGGCGGGCGTTCGCGCTCGTGGTAGATCTCGCCGCAGTTGGAGCAGAGCCAGCGCCCGGTGAGGCGGCGTACGATCTCGCCGTCGGACGCTGTGATGTGCAGTGCGGCGTCGATGGCCTTGCCCTGCTTCGCGAGGGCGTCGTCGAGCGCTTGGGCCTGTTGGAGCGTGCGCGGGTAGCCGTCGAACAGGACACCCTGTTGCGCATCGGGGTGCTGGATACGCTCGATGAGCATCGCGATGGTGACTTCGTCCGGCACAAGTTCGCCGCGGTCCATGTAGGCTCTTGCCTGCTTGCCGAGCTCGCTGCCTTGTTGTACGTGCTCGCGGAACATGTCGCCGGTGGCGACGTGGACGAGACCGAGCCGGTCGGCGATGAGCTTGGCCTGGGTGCCCTTACCGGTGCCCGGCGGGCCGAGAAGGATCAGGTACACTCCGTTCCCTCTTCGCAAAGGCGCCCGACGGGTGTGTCGGGCGCGCTATCCCGTTCGTCCGCGAACGAAGCTAACGGATAAAGCCCTCGTAGTTGCGCATGAGGAGCTGCGACTCCAGCTGGCGCATGGTATCGAGCACGACACCGACCACGATGAGGAGGCCGGTGCTACTCACAGTGAGCGACTGGACATTGGTGAAGCTCGTTGCTAGGTAGGGGACGATCGCGACGATACCGAGGAAGATCGCGCCTGCCCAAGTGATGCGAATGAGTACACGCATGATGTACTCGGCGGTGGGGCGGCCCGGTCGGATGCCCGGGATGAAGCCGCCGTTGCGCTGGAGGTTTTCTGCCAGGTTCTGCTGCTGGAAGATGACGAGGGTGTAGAAGAAGGTGAAGACTACGACCAGGACGAACACCGTGACGATGAAGGCCGGCGATGCGGATCTTCGCTGCGGACTAAACCAATCGATGATGAACTGAGCCACGTTATGCACGATGCCAGTATCGCTCTGGCCGACCAGGAACTGCGCGGCGACGCTGGGGAAGATGACGATGGAGAAAGCAAAGATGAGCGGGATCATGCCCGCGGAGTTGACGCGAAGCGGGATATGGCTCTGCCCGGACTGCCGGTACATACGTCCAGAGCGAAAGACGCTGCGCGCATATTGAACGGGGATTCGCCGCTCCGCTTCCTGAACAAACACGATGGCCCCAAGTAGCACGAGGCCAATGCCGAGCAGCGCGACGATGCCAAAGATGCCGACCGAGGAGTTGACGATGTTGGGCAGGAGCGTTGGCAGCCCGGCGACGATGCCGCCGAAGATGATGAGCGAGATGCCGTTGCCGATACCGTTCTCAGTGATTAGCTCACCGAGCCAGACGAGGAACAGCGTGCCCGCGGTAAGCGAGACGACGGCAGAGAGTGTGGGCAAGGCGTCCGGCCCGGTGAAGCCAACACCGGAGATGGCGCCTCCGCGCTGAAGGATGATGAGCTGGCTGTAGCCTTGGACGACGGCCATGGGGACGGCCAGGTAATGGGTGTAGAGCTGCACGCGGTTGCGCCCCTGTTCGCCTTCGCGCGAGAGAGCGGTGAGGCTGGGTACGATGGGGGTGAGCAGGTTCATCACGATCGATGCCGTGATGTACGGGTAGACCCCTAGCGCGGCGACGCTCAGGTTGCGGAGCGCGCCACCGCTGAACAGGTCCAGGAAGCCAAGGATGGCGTTGTTCTTAAAGACATCGTCGAGGGTGCTAGGATTGACGCCCGGGATGGGGATGTGGGCGACAAAACGGAAGATAACGAGCATGGCGATGGTGAAGACCAGCTTGCGCCGGATGTCCGGCTGCTGGAAGCCATCCAGGACCGCCTGGAGCAGTCGCGGTCGGGCGGGAGTCTGGGCTCTGCCTGGGCGCGCTGCTGCCGTCATTCGTCCTCTTTGGAGGGCTGGTCATCTGCGGCCGGTTGCGCGTCGGAGGCCGGCTCGCCGCCCTTCTTTTCGGCCTTGGCAGCTTCTGCTTTGGCCTTCTTCTTACGTCGCTTTTCGGGCTTAGGCACCCGTGCCGTGATCTCTTCGACGCTGCCGCCGGCGGCCTCGATTTTGGCGCGTGCCGCAGGGGAGACGCGATGAGTGCGGACGGCGAGCGCGACTGCGAGGTCGCCGTCTCCCAGGATCTTGATCGGCAGACGGAGCGAACGCACCACTCCCTGCTCGCGGAGGGTTTCCGGGGTGACGTCGCTGCCGGCGGGGAACTTCGCAAGGTGGCGCAGGTTTACCGGTGCGTATTCAACGCGAAAGGGGTTGCGAAAGCCACGGCGGGTGGGGAGGCGGCGGACAAGCGACGTCTGACCGCCTTCGAAGGTGGCGGGGATACTGGCGCCGCTGCGGGACTTCTGCCCCTTGAGGCCACGCCCGGCATAGGTGCCCTGGCCGCTGGCGTTACCGCGCGCGACGCGCTTGCGGTTTTTCGTGGAGCCCCGCGCCGGTCGTAGTTCGTGCTGCTGCACGCTTATCCCTCTGCTTCCTCGACCGCAACCAAATGTTCAACCTTGCGGATCATACCACGCACCGAAGGAGAGTCGCCATGCTCGACGGTGTGACCAAGCTTGCGCAGCCCGAGGGCCTTGATGGTTCGCTTCTGGTCGAATTTGTGGCCGGAGGCGCTTTTGATCCAGGTGACGCGCAGCTTAGGCATCGTCGGGCTCTTCCGACGCCGCCTCGTCGGCGCTGGTGGCTGCGGGCTCTTCCGGCGGCAGTGTCTTCGAAAGTGCCTTGCGCCGCGCGACAACGTCTTCGGGTATGCGTAGACTGGCGAGCCCCTGGATCGTGGCGCGGACGACGTTCACCGGGTTGTTGCTGCCGAGCGACTTTGTGAGGATATCGCGGATGCCGGCGGCCTCAAGCACGGCGCGCACGCCGCCACCGGCAATGACGCCGGTACCGGGCGAAGCGGGCTTGAGGAGCACCTTGGCGGCGCTAAAGCGCGAGAGCACCTCGTGCGGGATGGTGGTGTCTCGCATGGGGACTTCGATCATGTTGCGCCGGGCGATGCCAGCGCCTTTGCGAATCGCTTCTGGTACTTCGTGCGCCTTGCCGAGGCCAGCGCCGACGCGTCCCTGGCCGTCTCCAGCGACGACGACCGCCGTAAAGTTGAACCTGCGTCCACCCTTGACGACCTTGGCGACGCGATTAATGTAGACCACCTTTTCGGTGATCTCGGGGGCTTGTCCGTCTAGATCGATCGTATTCTGAACCATTGTCACTCCTAGAACGTGAGGCCGGCTTCGCGGGCTCCCTCGGCCACTTGCTTGACGCGACCGTGGAACTGATACCCGGCGCGGTCGAAGACGATCTGCGTGATGCCGCGTTCGGAGGCGCGCTGACCGACGAGCTGGCCAACGAGCTTGGCGACCTCTGACTTGCGCTTGCCGTCGCGCTGCTCACTTGCGGCGGCTTCCAGGTCGGAGGCGGCGCAGAGCGTGTGCCCGCTGTCATCATCGATCACCTGGGCGTAGATGTGCGAGAGGCTGCGGAAGACCGCGAGGC
The DNA here is from genome assembly GCA_049642385.1 of Dehalococcoidia bacterium. Lineage (GTDB taxonomy): Bacteria > Chloroflexota > Dehalococcoidia > DSTF01 > RBG-16-68-14 > JBAROU01. The sequence continues at coordinate 18,072 of JBAROU010000147.1, forward strand.
GCGGTCGTGTCGCGGTGCCGTGCACCTTTTTACGGACGCGCAGGTGGCGTCGTCTTCGAGCGGCGTAGGGGGTGGTTAATCGTTTCATCGTCGTTCGTTAGTGTAGCGTCTTGCCGGCCTTACCGGCCTTGCGACGCACGTATTCGCCTGCGTAGCGGATGCCCTTGCCCTTGTACGGCTCGGGAGGGCGGACGCGTCGGATTTCGGATGCGACCTGGCCGACGAGTTCCTTATCGATCCCGCGGACGTGGATCTTGTTGTTGCCTTCGACTTCGAAGACGATGCCGTCCGGCGGTATGACGTCCACGGGATGTGAGAAGCCGACGGCGAGCTGGATGTTCGAGCCTATCTGCTGAACGCGGTAGCCTACTCCCTGAAGCTCGAGCGTCTTGTTGAAGCCCTGGTCGACGCCGGCGACCATATTGGCCAGCAGCGCGCGCGTGAGGCCGTGGAGCGCTCGATGCTTGGCCTGATCGCTCGGCCGGGTGACGACGATCTTGCCTTCGTCCTGGTGCACACTGATGTCAGGGTGGACGTTGCGTTGCAACTCGCCCCTGGGCCCTCTGATCGTGATCGAGCCGCCCTCGATCTGCACCTGGACCGAGGAGGGGAGTGGTATCGGTTGCTTGCCAATGCGTGACATCGTTCGTTCACCTACCAGACGTAGCAGAGCACTTCGCCGCCGGTCTGTTGACGCCAGGCCTGCTGGCCGGACATGATGCCCTTGGGCGTCGAGAGGACGGCAATGCCGAGCCCGTTGTACACGCGCGGGATCTCGCGTTTTTGGACGTAGACGCGCAGGCCGGGACGGCTGACGCGCTTGAGCCCGTTCAGGATGGGCTCCTTCTTGTCGGTGTAGCTCAGATGGATGCGCACGAAGCGGCGCGGCCCTTCCTCAAACGTCTCAAACTCGCGGATGAAGCCTTCGTCCTTGAGCACGTTCGCGATAGCGACCTTCATCTTCGAGGCAGGGATGTTGACGTACTCGAAACGGGCCACGATCGCATTGCGGATGCGGGTGAGCATATCGGCGATCGGGTCGGTCATCGTCATGGTCGCTTCCCCCTTACCAACTGGATTTCTTTACGCCGGGCAGCTTGCCTTCGAGGGCGAGGTGCCGGAAGCAGATACGACAGAGTGCGAAGTAGCGCATGTACCCGCGCGGCCGGCCGCACACCTGGCAGCGCCGGATGACGCGGTTGGAGAACTTGGGTGGCCGCTTCGCCTTCTCAACCAGCGCTTTCTTCGCCATTGGTTCCCCCTTAGCTCTGGGTGAACGGCATGCCGAGCAACTCGAGCAGCCGTTTGCCTTCTTCGTCGTTTTGCGCCGACGTGGTGATGTTCACCTGCATGCCGCGCACGCGGTCGACCTTGTCGTACTCGATCTCCGGGAAGATGAGCTGTTCGCGGATACCGAGGCTAAAGTTGCCGCGGCCGTCGAACGCTTCGGCGGGCACGCCGCGGAAGTCGCGGATGCGGGGTAGGGCGGCGTTCACCATGCGATCGAGGAACTCCCACATGCGGTTGCCCCGCATGGTTACCTTGATGCCGATCGGGTTGCCCTTGCGGATCTTGAAGTTCGCAATCGATTTCTTGGCGCGGGTGATGACGGCCTTCTGGCCGGAGATGGTGGCGAGATCCTCGGCGGCGGAGTCGAGCGACTTGGCGTCCTGGACGGCTTCGCCCATGCCGATGTTGATGACGACCTTCCGGACGCGCGGCACCTGCATCGCGTTTGCGTAGCCGAACTCGCGCATGAGGGCCGGGGCGATCTCGTCCCGGTAGCGCTGCTTCATCCGTGGTGGTGTTCCGTTAGGCATCTCTTTGTTCCTAATCGATATCTTGGCCGCACGCTTTGCACACGCGCACTTTGGCGCCGTCCGGGCGGACGCGAAACCTGGTGCGCGCCGGCTTCTGGCAGGAGCGACAGATCAGCTTCACGTTCGAGACGTGGATCGGCGCCTCTTTTTCGATAATGCCGGCCGGATTGCGCTCCGACTGCTGCTTCTGGTGGCGCTTGACCATGTTCAGCCCCGATACGATCACGCTCTCCTTGCGCGGATAGACTTCTCGCACCTGGCCCTGTTTGCCGCGGTCCTTACCAGTCGTGACCAGTACCTGATCTTCGCGCTTGATCTTTCGCATTACACGACCTCCGGCGCCAGGGAGATGATCTTCATGAAACGTCGCTCACGCAGCTCACGGGCGACGGGCCCGAAGATGCGCGTGCCGCGGGGGTTCTCCTTATCGGCGAGGACGACGGCAGCGTTATCGTCGAACTTTATCGTCGAGCCGTCGTCGCGCTGCCAGCCCTTCGCGGTGCGCACGACGACCGCCCTTACGACTTCGCCCTTCTTCACCGCGCCGCCAGGTTGCGCCAGCTTGACCGAGGCGACGATGATGTCGCCGACGCGGGCGTAGCGGCGGCGCGTGCCGCCCAGCACCTGGATGCACATGATTTCGCGCGCGCCGGAGTTGTCGGCGACATGCAGCCGGGTCTGCTTCTGGATCACTTCTGCTCCTCGTCCGCAGCGGGCTCCGCGTCGGTGGTCTCGTCGTCGCCTTCTTCAGGCGCGTCTTCGGCCTCGAGCGCAGCAGCAGGCGCCGCTGCGCTCGCGTCGGCGTCGGCGGTGTCGTCATCTTCCTCGGGCACCTCTTCCGCCACAACCGCCGCGGCGGGCTCGGCGTCGGCCGGAGGCTCTAGCTCTGCCGCGGCTTCCGGCGCTGCGGCTTCCGGAGCCACGACTTCGGCGGCCGGCTTGGGCGGTGGCGGCGCTTCGCGCTCGCGCACCGAGGAGAGGTACTGCTGGTCGATTTCGCGCGGGGCGATCTCGGCGACCTCACCACGCCTAACGATTTCGATGACGCGCCAGCGCTTACGGGCGGAGAGCGGGCGCGATTGGAGGATGCGCACGCGGTCGCCGGGCTTCGCGTCGAGGCGGTCGTCGTGTGCGAGATAGCGCTTGCTGCGCTTGAGGATCTTCCGATAGAGGCGGTGGCGCGTGGTGTGTTCGACGAGGACGACGACGGTCTTCGCCATCTTGTCGCTCATCACGGTGCCTACCAGCGTCTGTTGTTGTCCGGCCATAGGTTATGACTCCGATTCCGCGGCCGCTTCGTAGTGGGCGGCGAGCTCACGTTCGCGCTGGATGGTCTTGATGCGCGCGATACGGCGTTTGACGTGCCGGGCTATCGATGTGTTGGCGAGCTGTCGCGTCGAGAGCTGGAGACGGGTGGTGAAGAGCTGTCGGTGCGATGTTTCCAGCTCCTTCGCGAGGTCCGTGTCCGACAGTTCGCGCAGCTCGTCCGTCTTCTCGCTCTTCGTTGCCATGCCTAGAACACCTCGTGCTCGCGCGCGGTGAAGCGCGTACTACAGGGCAGCTTGTGGGCGGCGAGGCGCATCGCCTCGCGTGCCGTCTCTTCCTGCACGCCGGCGATCTCAAAGATCATCCGTCCGCGCCTGACGACGGCAACCCAGAACTCGGGGTTACCTTTTCCGCTGCCCATGCGGGTCTCGGCCGCTTTTTTGGTGACAGCCTTGTCGGGGAAGACGCGAATCCACACCTTGCCGCCTCGGCGTACCGAGTGGGTGATGGCGCGGCGGGCGGCCTCGATCTGGCGGGCGGTGAGCCAGGTGCTGCTGGTGGCCTGCAGCCCGAACTCGCCGAAGGAGACCTGATTACCCGAGGTCGCCTTGCCGCGACGGTGTCCGCGGTGTGGTTTGCGCCACTTGACTCGTTTTGGTTGGAGCATGATTCGTTCTTAGCACGTGCTCGCAGGCGTTAGGCCTGCGACGGCTGTTCGGCTCCTCCTTGTTCCGGTGCTGGCGCCGGTGCTTCTGCAGCAGGCGCAGGCGCTTCGGCGGCAGGCGCAGACGGTGCGGTTGCCGCGGGCGGAGCTGCCGCGGGCGCCTCCTCTTCTTCAGTTGGTGCGACGACGACCTCAGGCCGATGTCGCTCGGGCATCATCTCGCCCTTGTAGATCCAGACCTTGACGCCGATGCGCCCGAACGTTGTGGCGGCTTCGGCACGGCCGAAGTCGATGTCGGCGCGTATGGTGTGTAGGGGCACGCGGCCGTCCATGGAGCTTTCGCGGCGACCCATCTCAGAGCCGCCGAGGCGGCCGGCGATGGTGGCCTTGCAGCCCTCAGCGCCGCGGGCCATGGTGCGGCCGACTGTCTGCTTGAGCGCGCGCCGGAAGGCGACCCGGCGCTCGAGCTGGTCGGCGATGCTGCGCGCGACGAGGTGTGCGTCGAGCTCTGGCATGCGAATCTCATTGATGTTGAGCCTGATGCGCTTGCCGGTAAGCGACTCGAGGTTGTTACGCAGCTCGTCGACCTTCTGGCCACCGCGCCCGATGACGATGCCGGGCTTGGCGGTGTGGACGGTGACGGTCACCATGTTGGCATTGCGCTCGATCTCGACGCGAGAGATACCGGCGTCGCGCAGGTTCTTGGCGATGTACTGGCGGACGATCAGGTCCTCCTGCAGGAGGTGTCGGTAGCCGTGGTCGGCAAACCACTTGCTCTGCCAGTCGTAAATGATGCCAAGGCGGAAGCCGGTCGGATGAACCTTCTGACCCATGTTATCTCTCCCGTTCGTCCACAATGATGGTGATGTGGCTGGTGCGCCGCTGGTACGGGTGGACGCGCCCCCGCGCTCCCGGCCGGTAGAAGCGCTGGTTGCGCGCGTCGTCTGCGAAGGCGCGTTTGATGTAGAGGGCGTTCGTGTCCATGGCATAGTTGTTTTCCGCGTTCGCCGCGGCGGATTTGACGATCTTCGCAACGAGGCGGGCGTGCGGCGATGTCATGAACTTGAGCAGGTTCAGCGCGTCGTCGATCGAGCGCCCGGGCAGGTGCTCGAGCACCATGCGCGCCTTGCGGGGCCCGAGACCGGCGAAACGATTGCTAGCTGTTACTTCCATTACTCTCTTAGGTCCTGCGTACCTGCGTCGTCTTTTCTGAGCGGCCGCTGTGGCCGCGGAACTGACGGGTGCTGGCGAACTCGCCCAGCTTGTGGCCAACCATGTTCTCGGTGATGTAGATCGGTACGTGTCTGCGGCCGTCGTGCACGCCGATGTTGAGGCCCACCATCTCCGGCAGGACCGTGCTGGCGCGCGACCAGGTGCGGATCACGGTCCGGTCGCCGGAGCGACGCACGGCCTCTACCTTCTTCAGTAGCTTCGGGTGTACGAACGGGCCTTTTTTCGTCGATCGCGACATGTCAGTCCTCGATTACTTGCCTCTGCGACGCACGATGTCTTTGTCCGATAGCTTCTTACGCCGGGTGCGGTAGCCCAGCGCAGGCTTGCCCCAGGGCGTCTTGGGTCCGGGCAGGCCAACAGGGGCCTTGCCCTCGCCGCCGCCGTGGGGGTGGTCACGCGGGTTCATGGCGGCGCCGCGCGTGGTGGGCCGGCGGCCCTTCCAGCGCGAGCGCCCCGCCTTGCCCAGCTTGACGAGCGCATTCTCCACGTTGCCCACCTGACCAATGGTGGCGATGCAGGTCGATGGGACGCGGCGCATCTCGCCAGAGGGGAGACGGAGCAGGCTGGTGGCGCCTTCACGGGCCATGAGCTGGATGGCAGAACCGGCGCTGCGACCGAGCTGGCCACCACGGCCGGGCTTGAGCTCGACGTTGTGCACCATGGTGCCGGTCGGGATGTTGGCGAGGGGCAGGGCGTTGCCCGCACTCACCTCAGCTTCGGGGCCCGACTGGATCATGTCGCTCACCTTGAGGCCGACGGGCGCCAGGATGTAGCGCTTTTCACCGTCCACATAGTGGATCAGGGCGATGCGCGCGGTGCGGTTCGGGTCGTACTCGATGGCGGCGACTTTGCCCGGCACGCCGAGCTTGTCGCGCTTAAAGTCGATGATGCGCAGATGGCGCTTGGCGCCACCGCCGCGGTGGCGGACGGTGATGCGGCCCTGCGCGTTGCGCCCGGCCTGCCGTTTCTTCGAGGCGATGAGCCGTCGTTCGGGCTTCTTCTTCGTGATCTCCTCGAAGGTGAAGCCCGTCATGCCGCGACGGCCGGGAGAGGTGGGTTTGAATTGTTTCGTTGGCATCGCGATACGTCCCTGCTATATGCCCTCGAAGATCTGGATCGATTCCCCTGTTTGGAGCGTCACAATCGCTTTCTTCCAACTGCGCGTGTAGGATGTCCTGCGCCCCATGCGCCGGCGCTTGCCGCGCACGTTCATCGTGTTCACCTTCGTCACGTGGACGCTGAACCCGATCTCGACGGCCGCACGGATCTGCTCTTTGTTGGCGCGCCGATCGACCTCGAACGCGTACTTGTGATCGCCCGCGAGGACTGTCGCCTTCTCGGTGATGATCGGGCGCAGGATGACATCGTAGGGGTGGATGGCCTTAGCCACTAGTCACCGCTTCCGGTAGCGGC
>JBAROU010000124.1:0-6933 GCA_049642385.1 Dehalococcoidia bacterium
GCGGCACCTCGACGAAGATGTCGATGCGGTCGAGCAGGGGACCCGAGATGCGCTTCTGGTAGCGGCTGACGGTCGATTCGGAGCAGGTGCACTCCTTGGTCGGGTCGCCGTAGAAGCCACATGGGCAGGGGTTCATGGCGCTGATCAGCATGAAGTTCGCTGGGAAGGTGACCGTGCCCTGCGCGCGCGAGATGGTAACGACGCGGTCTTCGACCGGCTGGCGCAGGACCTCGAGCACCTGGGAGCCGAACTCCGGCAACTCGTCTAGAAAGAGCACGCCCCGATGGCTGAGGCTGATCTCGCCGGGGCGCGGCTGACGCCCGCCGCCCACCAACCCGGCGTGCGAGATCGTGTGGTGGGGAGCGCGGAATGGTCGCTGCGTGATGAGCGGCGTGTCGGACGGCAGCAGGCCGCTCACGCTGTAAATCTTCGTCACTTCCAGCGCCTCCCCCGACGCCATCGTGGGCAGGATCGATGGGATGGCGCGGGCGAGCAGCGTTTTGCCGGCGCCGGGTGGCCCGATCATGAGCACGTTGTGGCCGCCGCTCGCCGCGACTTCAAGCGCGCGCTTCACGTGCTCCTGGCCGCGGACCTCGCCGAAGTCCGTGCCTTGCCAGAGCTGTCCTGTCGCTTCGGGGCGGCCGTTGTGGTGGAACTGCTCGATCGGCTCGTTGCCGTTCAGATGGGCGACGAGCTGGCCGAGCGTGCGCACCGGAAAGATGCGCACGCCATCGATGAGTGCGGCTTCGCGTGCGTCGGTTTCGGGCACATAGACCGTCTCAATGCCGCGCTCCTTCGCCAGCCCGACCATCGGCAGCACGCCCTGCGCGTGGCGCACTGAGCCATCGAGCGCCAGCTCGCCCAAGAACGCGGCTCCTTCGACATCGCCGAACGTCTGCTGTGACGCGACGAGCACGCCGACGGCGATCGGCAGGTCGTACGACGGGCCTTCCTTGCGCAGGTCGGCGGGCGCGAGGTTGACGGTGATGCGCCGGCTGGGGAAGGGGAAGCCGGAGTTTCGGATGGCGGAGCGCACGCGCTCCTTCGCCTCCTGGACGGCGGTGTCCCCCAGGCCGACGATCGCGAAGGCGGGCATCGCGGACGAGATGTCCACCTCGACATCGACGATTTCACCGTCGAGGCCGATCACAGCGCAGGAGAGGACTTTTGCGAGCGGCATCCTTACCCTCAGCGTCCTTTATGCCACACAGAACTGGTGTTCTGCAAGCCCGGCCAGCGGGCGGTGGGGAGATTATGTCGGATGGGACAGGGCGGGGCAAGCCACGTCAACGGCGGCGACTCGCGGCTTGACAAGGTTCTGCGGGCCATGCTACATGCACTCGCATACCGAGCCAGCGTGAGGCGGTAACGAGGAGGTGGAAAAAATGACTGTCCGTATACCGAGGGTGCTGTTTGGAATGCTGATTGTCATGGCGGTCGCTGCGGTTACGCTGGCTACTAGGCAAGAGGTGAGCAGCACCGCCGCCCCAGCCTGGTCTGAATTCGGCGCGGGCTGGGCGCGCGCGGGCCAGCAATATGAATCGCCCAGCGTCAGCCTGGACGGCTCGAAGGGCAACCCGAACGCAATTCGATTCAAAGCGTGGTCAGGGAGAACCGGCCAGAGAGCCTACGTGAGCTGGGATCTCACCTGTTGGAGGGGCTCAAACTACGGCTCCCGCTCGGGAACAATAGATAATCGGTCGTTGCCCTTCACCAAACAGTTCACGCTCCCGGTCGCTAATCCGGACTACTGCTCGCTGGACGTGATAGCGTTCCTGGACGGCCTCGGGATCATCCAGGTCCGTCTGCAGAGCAGGTAGCAGTGGTTCTCGTAAGGTCGATTAGCCTCAAACGTGCCACTGACACCCTTCGGTCGTATTCGTAGAGCGCTGCAGCGTGTTCGGCCGCTGCCGTTCCCGCTGCCAGAGTACCCGCGCAGCGCGCCGCGCGTCGGTGGTGAGGCAGGCGCGCTGCTGCTCCCGACGCCACGCACGATTGAGGCGGCGGCGCTGTCGCCCGAGGCGCACGCAGCGGTGCTCGACGTCCTCTCGAAGCTGACGCAGAACCCGGAGCTTGAGGCGGAGCAGGCGCGCTATCGAGCGGCCGAAGCGCAGTTCGGGCCGTACTGGCGCCACGCAGATCTGCTTAAGGTGCTCTGGGCGGTGACGACGCTGGTCCGCCCAATGAGCTACCTAGAGATCGGCGTGCGGCGGGGCAAGAGCTGTGCCGTCATCGGATCGGTGGCGCCGGAGTGCTCGATCTTTGGCTTCGACATGTGGATGGAGGACTACTTCGGCCAGCCCAACCCTGGGCCGGAGTTCGTCGAGGGCGAATTGAAGGCGGCCGGGCATCGGGGGAACGTGACGTTTGTCACAGGCAAGAGCCAAGAGGCTGTGCCCGAGTTCCTCCGTCAGCATCCCGATCTGTATTTCGACCTGATCACGATCGATGGCGATAAGTCGCTTCAGGGCTGTGGGAGCGACTTCGCGAACGCGCTTCCGCGGCTGAAGGTGGGCGGCGTGGTTGTCTGCGATGACCTACCTCTCAATCCGGACCTCCGACTGGTCTGGCAGCGGATGATCCAGCAGGACGGTCGCTACGTGGGCTGGATGTTCGCGGGGGCGGGGGGCGTGGTAGTGGCGGTGCGCATCGCGGACTCGCCGGGCTGGCGCTAACAAAATCCCGGTGGTGTGTAACCGAACAAGGGTTACCCCGTTTAGTAAGGCAGGAGGGGAGATGAGGTGAGGCGGGGCACCGAACTCATCCCCTCACCTTGAGAAGCGCCCCGCTAAGGGGCGTTTCTCTGTGCCGAACCTGTTACTTGACAGCGCAACGGACACGCTGGTATCCTCACCACACAATCGAATAGCATCTGGCTGCGAACAGGACGAGTACGTGGCGAAGCGAGGTATCTAGAGAGCCGGGAAAGGTGAAAGCCGGCACCAGCGCAGCGGCCGAATGGACCTGGGAGCCGCGGACCGAACGCTTACCTTTTGTTGAGATTGGCAAGTAGGCTCCGCCGGAAGGGCACCGTTATCGAAGCCCAGGGTATCGCTCCGATGTAGATCGGGCCGTACCTGAGACGAGATGGTTCGCCATTGGTGAACCAACGAGGGTGGCACCGCGAGAGACCTCTCGCCCCGACGGGCGAGGGGTTGTTTGTTTAACCGCAAGGAGTATGACGATGACCGAGACAAAGAAGCGCATCCTGACCGGCATCCGGCCCACCGGCGCGTTGCACCTGGGACACTACGTGGGCGCGCTGGAAAATTGGCTGCGCCTCCAGGACGAGTACGAGTGCTTCTTCTTGATCGCCGACTACCAGGTGTCGGACTATGCGGACGACATCGATCACGTACGGCAGTCGGTCTTCGAAGTAGCGCTCGACTGGCTCGCCGTGGGCCTCGACCCGCAGCGGAGCCACTTCGTCATCGAGAGCCTGGTCCCGGAGCACGCGGAGCTGACGTTATGGCTGAGCTGGTATGTCGGGCTTGGCCGGCTGCAGCGTAACCCGACGTTGAAGGCGGAGATGGCTGACCTCGAGGCGAAGTCGAAGGAGTCGGTCGTACCGTTGGCGTTCTTCACCTACCCCGTGATGCAGGTGGCGAACATCCTCATGCCGAAGGCGCACCTCGTACCGACGGGCGAGGACCAGTCGCCCCATGTGGAGATGACGCGCGAGGTGGCGCGGCGCTTCAACCGCATGTTCGGCGAGGTGTTCCCGGAGCCGGAGGGGCTGCTCGGTCGCGTGCCGCGCCTCGTCGGGATCGATGGCACCGCGAAGATGGGCAAGTCGCTCGACAACGCGATCTACCTAAAGGACGACACTAAGTCCGTGACGAAGAAGGTGATGCGCATGTTCACCGACCCAACGCGAATCCACGCCGACGACCCGGGGCACGTCGAAGGGAATCCCGTCTTCATGTACCACGACGCGTTCAACCCGAATGTGGCCGAAGTGCAGGACCTCAAAGATCGCTACGTCGTTGGCAAGGTGGGGGACGTGGAGGTGAAGCAAAAGCTGGCCGTGGCCCTGAACACGTTTCTCGACCCGATCCGCGAGCGCCGCGCGTATTACGAGGCGCACCCGGCGCTCGTGAAGGAAGCGCTCGCTGCCGGCAGCGCGTACGCGAAGAACGTCGCGGAGCAGACGATGGCTGAAGTGCGCTCCGCCCTGAAATTGAACTACCTAGACGAAGTGAGAGAGCGATGAACTACATACCGACACTAGACGAAGCCAAGTCCTTCGCGAGCAAAGGCAACGTTGTGCCGATCTACCGTGAAGTGCCGGCCGACCTCGAGACTCCCGTCTCGGCGTTCCTTAAAGTGGCGCGCGGGAAGTACTCATTCTTGCTGGAGAGCGTCGAAGGAGGCGAAAGGCTGGCGCGTTACAGCTTCATCGGCACCGAGCCGTACCGGGTGCTGCGCAGCGGTGAACGAGCTACCCAGAACGAGGAGCCGGGCGACCCGCTGGCGCACATCGAACACGAGCTGTCGCGCTACGACGTGGCGCCGGTGCCGGGACTGCCGCGCTTCCACGGGGGCGCGGTGGGCTACCTGGGCTACGAGGCGATCCGCCACTACGAGCCTCGCGTGTCCGCGCCTGAGTCCGACCCGCTGGGGGTGCCCGAGGCGGTGTTCATGTTTACCGACACGCTGCTCGTGTTCGATCACTTGCAGCACGTGATCAAAGTCGTATCGCACGTGCGTCTCGACGGCGACATCGACGCGGCGTATCGACAGGCGGGCTGGCGCATCGAGGAGCTTGTCGGGCGGCTCGGGCAGCCGCTGGCGGAGCTTCCGTATCGGCGCGCTGGAGCGGAACCTACGTCGAAAGGCGAGCGCGGGCGTGCGTGCTCGAACATGACGCGCGACGAGTACAAGGCGAAGGTTGAGCGGATCAAACAGTACATCGTTGCCGGGGACTGCATCCAGGCGGTGCTGTCGCAGCGTTTCTTCCGTCCGACGCCAGCGCACCCGTTCGATATCTATCGCGCGCTGCGGACGGTGAACCCGTCGCCCTACATGTTCTATCTCGATCTGGGCGACGCGCAGCTCGTCGGGGCGTCGCCGGAGATGCTCGTGCGCGTGGAGGACGGCGCGATCGACTACCACCCGATCGCGGGCACGCGGCCGCGAGGCACAGACACGGCGCAAGACCTCGCTCTCGAAGAGGAGCTGCGAAAGGACGAGAAGGAGCGCGCGGAGCACATCATGCTCGTCGACCTGGGCCGGAACGACGTCGGGCGCGTGAGTGAGCCGGGCACCGTGCAGGTGACGCAACTGATGGACGTTGAGCGCTACTCACACGTGATGCATCTCGTCTCGCACGTGCAGGGGCGCCTGCGCGGCGATATGAGCTCCTACGATGCGCTGCGGGCGTCGTTCCCGGCGGGCACCGTCTCGGGTGCGCCCAAGATCCGGGCGATGGAGATCATCGCCGAGCTGGAGCCGGACCGGCGTGGGACGTACGCGGGCTCGGTTGGCTACTTCGATATGTCAGGCAACATCGATACGTGCATCACCCTGCGCACGATGCTGATGAAGGACGGCGTGGCGCACGTCCAAGCGGGTGGCGGCATCGTGTACGACAGCGATCCCGTTACTGAGTTCGAGGAGACCGAGAGCAAAGCACGCGCCATGATGCGAGCGATCGACCGCGCGGAGGAGATGATCGAGTCGGCGCCGCGTGGGAGCCTGGGGTATTAGCGATGCCTGAGATCATGTCGCTGGCAGTGTTCGAGCAGCGAGACCAAACGCTGATCACGCAGCGCAAGGCCGATCGGCCGCCGTTCGAGGGGCGGTGGCTGCTGCCAGGCGTCGTGGTTGGTGAGAACGAGTCGGCGGAAGAGGCGCTTGAGCGTCACGTGCTCCGCGATTTAGGCGCGCTCGTGCAGGAGCACGAGTTCGTCGATACGCTCTATCTCGAGGACGAAACGACGCGCCAGCGCTACGTCGCCAACGTGTTCCAGATCGTGCGCCACGAAGGCGAGCTGCGCCTACGGGTCGCCGGTGACTACGATGATGCACGCTGGGTACAGCGCGACGAAGTCGCGGACACCGCGATGCCGGAGGCGCTGCGCGACTGGCTGGCGCGCGAGCGAGGCCGCCAGGCGACCGCCGGGCCCACGCCCGTGCCGCCGCTGGGACCGACGCCGGATAACCGCACAGCGTGGAACACGATCTCGCGCGGGTATCAGGAGCGCTACCAGATCCCGACCGACCGCCTGGTCTATGGGCCGCGCTGCCCGGACGAATCGGAGCTTGGGCTGCTGGGGGATGTCGCTGAGGTGCGCGCGCTCGTGCTGGGCTGTGGGGGCGGGCAGGACTGCATCGTGCTGGCGAAGCAAGGCGCCCAGGTGACCGGCATCGACCTGTCGGACCGGCAGATCGAGTACGGCCGGCGGCTGGCCGAGCGTGAGGGCGTCCTTGTCACGCTGCTTCAGGGCAACGTCGCGCAGCTCAAGGGCATTGAGGACGAAAGCCAGGATCTCGTCGTGTCGCTACATGCGCTCAACTACGTCGAGCACGTCGACCGCGCGTTCGCCGAAGCGTATCGTGTCCTGCGACCCGACGCGCCGCTGGTGTTTAGCGTGCACCACCCCTTCGACGTCTGTCTAGAGGACGGGCCACCTTACGGTGTGGTTAAGGGCTATTGGGAGCGTGAGCAGGACTGGCAGTGGGACTTCCCCGAAGCTCGCTCGTCCGCACGACTTCGTTCCTGGTATCGCCCCGTGAGCGAGTGGCTTTCGCTGCTGGCCGACGCCGGCTTTCGCATCGAGCGTGTGTTGGAGCCGCCGCCGGTTGACGAAGGACGGACGCCCTGGGACGCCAGCTACAGCATAGAAAAGATGCGGCTGGTGCCGGCAAACTTAATCATCAGAGCGGTGAAGCCATGATCCTGATCGACAAGGTGCTATGTAGGGGCCGAGC
>JBAROU010000180.1:0-2015 GCA_049642385.1 Dehalococcoidia bacterium
GCAACGATTCCTGCGCGTGCGGCGACTGGGCGAGTCGGTTCGTCATGGCTCCTGTCGGCTGCACTTTACGGACACAACCCGGACACAGAGGCGGGCCGCTCGCGTCACGTCGGGCGTTCATGGCAGAGGAGAAACCTACGATGCGCCGTCCGCTACCGTCGCCCGTGCTGGCGTTCATGCGAGACAACCTTCGTTCGGCGCTCGACCGCTTCACGCAGGGTGAGCTTCCCCCGATTTTGTGGACACCCCAACTCGCACGGAAGTGCGGTAGGAGAGTGTCATGGGAAAGCGGAAGCGGAGGACGCGGCGAGCGTTCTCGGATGAGTTCAAGGCCGAGACGGTCAAGTTGGTGCGGGGGAGTGACAAGAGCCTCGCGGAGATCGCCCGGGAGCTGGATCTGACGGAGACGGCGTTGCGCGCGTGGGTGCGGCAGGCCGAGATCGACGCGGGCCGGGGACCCGCGGGAGCGCTCACGACCGACGAGCGGGAGGAGCTGGCCCGGCTGCGGCGGGACGTGAAGCGGCTGCAGATGGAGCGCGACATCTTGAAAAAAGCGACGGCCTTCTTCGTCAAGGAGCAGGGATGAGGTTCGCCTTCATCCTGGAGGAGAAGGCCCACTTCCCGGTGCGGTGCCTGTGCACCGTCCTGGAGGTGACGCGCTCCGGATTCTACGCCTGGTGTGCGCGCCCGATGGCGGCGCGGACCCAGGACACGCAGCGCCTCGCCGTCGAGGTCGCCGCCATCCACGCCGCGAGCAAGCAGCGCTACGGCAGTCCCCGGGTGCACCAGGAGCTGCAGGCGCAGGGGCGGACCGTGGGGCGGCATCGCGTGGCGCGCCTGATGCAGCAGCAGGGCCTGCGCGCGCGGACGAAGCGGCGCTTCCAGACGACAACCGACTCGCGGCACGGGCTGCCCGTGGCCGCCAACGTGCTCGACCGGCAGTTCACGGTCACCGCTCCGAACACGACGTGGGTGACCGACATCACCTACCTCTGGACCCGCGAGGGTTGGCTCTACCTCGCGGTGATCCTCGATCTCTTCTCGCGCCGCGTGGTCGGCTGGTCGATGAGCGAGTCCATCTCGCGGCAGCTCACGCTCGATGCGCTCGTGGCGGCGCTCGGGCAACGGACCCCGCCGCCCGGGCTGCTGCATCACTCCGATCGCGGGAGCCAGTACGCGAGCGGCGACTACCAGGCGCTCCTCGCGGCGCACGGCCTCGTCGGCAGCATGAGCCGGCGCGGCAACTGCTGGGACAACGCGGTGGCCGAGAGCTTCTTCTCGACCCTGAAGATCGAACTCGTGTACACGGCCGACTGGGCGACCCGGGCCGAGGCCCGCGCCGCCGTCTTCGAGTACCTGGAGGTGTTCTACAACGGGCAACGGCGGCACTCCTCGCTCGGCTACCTCAGCCCCGTGGTCTTCGAGCAGCGTCACGAGGAGAAGGCGCTAGCAGCATAACGCAGGTGTCCACGGAATCGGGGCAAGCCCAGGGGAGGTCTTCGCTGAAGTAAGGCCTATGGCCCTCCTCCTGAATTGCGCTCGCGAGTTGAGCCCGCTTGGTCGCCGCCGGGGTTTGGCTAGCAGGCGTCGATCCCCACACGAGAACGTTGAGGGAAATCTGTCGTGTTCCGGCGACGAACCGTTCATGGATCGCTGTTGCCATCGCCACGTTCCGCACTTTCGCTTTTCTCGGGCGTAGTAAAACGGGTGGCCGACGTTGGGCTCTCCCGCAGGACTGACAGATCACATATCTGAGGCCCACCACACCGAGCCCCCGAAATTCTCGAAATCGGGGCTTCGTCTGTACGTTGTCGCAGTAGGAGCAGTTCATGTGACCACGGAGGGCGCGATGTCTCAATCCGCAAGATCCGCCTCGGCCGGCTTCTACCTCAGCCGCCGCCGCCGCTGTCAAGCCGACTCTCCCGAGGGCCCGCACGCCGCCGCGCTTACGGCCGTCAACCATCCCATCAGCCTCCTCCTCCCGCGCCATCCTCGGGCGTGGCTTTCCGGGCGCG
>JBAROU010000182.1:0-4635 GCA_049642385.1 Dehalococcoidia bacterium
GTCTGACCCCAGAGGCGCTGAAGCGCGCTTTCAGCGAGACACCGGACGCCGCCGGTGGGATCGTCGTCTCGCCGACCTATTTCGGTGCTGTCGCAGACGTGGCGGGGCTCGTGCGCGTTGCTCACGAGCATCAAGTACCGCTGATCGTCGATCAGGCCTGGGGCGCCCACCTCGTCTTCCATGACGCGCTGCCTGAAGACGCGCTTTCCTGCGGCGCCGACCTGGTGATCTCCAGCACCCACAAGATGATCGGCAGCTTCACGCAATCCGCGATGTTGCATCTGGCCGACGGGGCCCGGCTCGATGAGCAGGCCGTCGACCGCGCCGTGACGCTGGTGGAGTCGACCAGTCCAAACTCGCTGCTGCTCGGCTCGCTCGACGCTGCTCGCAGGCTGGCTAGCGTCAATGGTGCCGAGCTGCTTGGCGAAACACTGCTCGGCCTCGCGGAAACGCGCGCCGCGATCCGATCGCTGCCCGGACTCGACGTGCTTGATGAGCGGCTCACTGAAAAGCCGGGCGTGCACGCCTATGATCCGCTCAGGCTGGCCGTCGACGTGCGTGGCCTGCACGTGAGCGGCTACCAGATCGCAGACATGATGCGCGAGCAGGACGACATCAACCTCGAGCTGGCCAGCGAAAACGTGCTGGTCGCCGTGTTCGGCGTGGGCGAGATTGCCGCCGAATCCGGTGCTCGATTGGTGCGAGGCCTCGAGAACGTGCTGGAGCGCATCGGAACGCCCGAGACGCGGCCGGCACGGCCGTTCTCGCCGCCGCCGCCCTGGGGTCCGCTCGAAATGACGCCCCGCGAGGCGTTCCTGGGGGCCCAGGAGGCCGTCCCATTCGAGCAGGCAATCGGGAGGATTGCCTCCGAGTCGCTTGCCGCCTATCCGCCCGGGGTACCGAACGTGCTGCCTGGTGAGCGGTTGACCGAGCAGACCTTCTCCTACATCAAGGAAATGATCGAGCATGGCGGATACCTGCGTGGCGCAAGCGATCGCTCGTTGCGCACCACGCGCGTCGCGGTGGAGGCGCGGTGACGGGCAAGCACTACGGTCCCCCCGATGCCTCCCGGTCGCCGCGCTTCACCGGCGTGCGAACGTTTGCACGCTGCCCGCACGCACGCGTGACCGAAGGCGTGGATCTGGCGGTAGTCGGCATTCCGTTCGATACGGCAACCAGCAACCGCCCCGGGTCGCGTTTCGGGCCGTCCGCGATCCGCGACCAGTCGATCGCCCTGCGACCGTTCAACCCCGCGCTCAAGGTCGATGTTTTCGACGCACTCTCGGTGGTCGATTGGGGCGATCTCGACACCACGCCGGGGAACGCGGAGCGCACGGCCGGCCAAATCGACGCGCAGCTGCGGCCACTGCTCGAAGCCGGGCTCGTCACGATCGCTCTCGGCGGCGACCACTCGATCGTTCTCGGCGAGCTGCGCGCGCACGCGGCCACGCATGGCCCGTTGGCACTGGTATTGCTCGACGCCCACGCCGACACCTGGGACGGCTACTACGGCGAGCGCTATTTTCACGGAACTTCCTTCCGTCGCGCCGCCGAGGAAGGACTGCTACTCCCTGAACGCTCGCTGATGGCCGGCATGCGGGGCTCCCTCTACTCTTCCGCCGATTGGTCGGATGCTCGCAGCCTGGGGTTCGACCTGATGGTCGACCAAGAGCTGGTCTCGCTGACTCCTGGTGAGTTTGCATCCGCGGTGCGCAAGCGTGTTGGCGACGCTCCGGTGTTCATGAGCTTCGACATCGATGTCGTCGACCCGGCGTTTGCGCCCGGCACCGGAACGCCGGAGGTCGGCGGCCTGACCTCGCGCGAGGCACTGCGCTACGTGCGCGCGTTGAGCGGCATGGAGTTCAAGGGCTTCGACGTGGTCGAAGTCTCGCCGCCGTTCGATGACGCGGGCGCCACAACAGCCGTGCTGGCTGCCAGTCTGGCCTACGAGTTCATGTCGCTGGTGGCTGTCGCGCGCAATGCGCATGGCTGAGCCGTCCGGCGTCGCGCGCTGGCCGCGGCCCCTCCCCGAACAGATCAAGCTTTTCTTGCAGAAATACGTCCACTACGAGCGCAACTCGTTCCCCTGGCGCCGCGCGCGCTTGCGCTGGCACTTTCTCAGGAGGGACAGCTATCTACGCTTTCCGCTGCAGGGCAACCTGTTGGAGGCGCTGGACGAAGGACGCGCCGACATCGGGCCCTGGGTGCTGATCGAGCCGGGTTGCTGGTTCTCGCTCTATCCCGAGACGTCGAGCCTTTCGATCGGGGAGGGAACGATCATCAATCTGGGCTGCATGATCGCCGCCACCGACCACGTCGAGATCGGGTCACATTGCATGTTTGCCAACTATTGCTTCCTGACGGATGCGGATCATCGCTTCGACGACTCCGACCTACCCGTCACCTGGCAGGACATGACCAGCGAGGGCCCCGTCAAGATCGGCGACAACTGCTGGTTCGGTGCCAACTGCGTAGTCACGAGCGGCGTCACGATTGGCGATCGAACAGTCGTGGGGGCGAACTCGGTTGTCACAAAGGATCTACCGTCAGGCGTGATCGCCGCCGGCGCTCCAGCGCGCGTGCTGAAGGAGATTGAGTTCCACTCAAACACTGGCGACTGAGCGACCCGCTCGAGCCATGGGTGAAACGGAGCATGGCGATTGCTCATCGGGCGGGTGGCGGGCGTGATCGATTTCCCGCCGAGATGTCTCGAGGCGGGAAACGATACGCCCGACAGGACCCGCCCGCCTCAAGCTCAGCTGACGACTTGAACCATCACCCGCCGCTCGCGCGCGCTGTCGTCGAAGTCGACCAGCACGAACTGTTGCCAGGTCCCGGTCTGAAGCTGGCCGTCTTTGAGCGGGACCGCCTCGGATGGGCCTATCACCGCGGCCTGTAGGTGTGAGTGCGCGTTCGTGTCGCCCGCCGTGCGGTTGTGGTTGTAGTTGTCGTCGGGCGGCACTAGACGATCCATCAGTTCTTTCAGGTCGAGCACAGCGCCGGTCTCGTTCTCGATCAGCGCGATGGCCGCGGTCGAGTGGGCGACGAACACGTTTACGACACCGTCGCGGGCGCCGGATGTGTTTACCACCTCCTGGACCCCGCGCGTGATGTCGATCACGTCTCCGTGGCCCTCCGTCGAGATGCGAATCTGGGCGCTGTGAACGGGCATGGCGGAACCCTATCGCTACCCAAATCCTTTCGCCGTTCCCCCAGGGCTCCCGATTTTCGCGGCCAAGGAAAGGCCGGAACTTGATTTTCGCGTCTAAGCGAAAATCCGACTTCCTCTCATCATTCGAGGAAGTCGGCGGCGTCCCAGGCGTGCCCGGGGGCGACGATCTCGCGGAACTGCGCCAGTTCGGCGTCATCGATCGCATAGGTGTGCTCGGCTGCCGGGAAGCGACGCCCGCGCACGTCCGCCGCATAGGCCTCGACGCCCTCGACCATCGCCCGCTTGACCTCCCCGAAGCGCTTGGCAAAGCGCGGCGCGTGCCCCTCATAGATGCCGAGCAGATCGTGGAATACGAGCACCTGGCCGTCGGTCGCCGGGCCGGCGCCGATGCCGATCACGGGAACCTCGACGCGCTCCACGATCGTCTCGGCCACCTCTGCCGGCACGGCCTCGAACACGATCGAGAAACAGCCCGCCTCCTGCAATGCAAGAGCGTCGTCCGCGATCTGCACAGCCTGCTGGGCCGTCCGGCCCTGGCTGCGGTAGCCGCCCAGCGCCGAAGCGCTCTGCGGCGTGAGCCCGACGTGGCCCATCACGGGAATGCCGGCCGCCACGATCGCTCGCGCGCGGTCGAGGCTTTGGCGCTTGTCGGCGAGGCGCCCCGAGATCCCCGCCATCTCGATCTTGACCGCGTCGCAGCCGGCCTCCTTGATGAAGCGCGTCGCCGACTCGACGGCCTGCTGATCCGACGCCTGGTAGCTGCCGAAGGGGAGGTCTCCAACCAGCAGCGGGCTCGTCAAGCCACGCCGTGTCGCTGCCGCCAGCATGATCATCTCATCGAGCGTCACGGGGGTCGTCGAGCTGTAGCCGAGCACCGTCATCGCGGCTGAGTCGCCGACCAGCACGATGTCGACGCCTGCCTCCTCGACGACCTGTGCGCTCGGAAAGTCATAGGCGGTCACCATCACGATCGGCTCGCCGGATCGCTTCATCTCCAGCAGCTGTGGCAGCGTCATGGGGCGGCGCTGCGAGGAGGCCGTCTCGGATACTGGGGGTCGCGTGCTCATCGCCCGACCCCTAGGCCTCGAGCGCAACGCGCGATGGGTCGGCATCGACGTGCACGATGCTGTTGAGTTCGTCGACGTGCACGACCCTCGGCCTTTGATGGCGCAGTTCCTGCTCGTCGTAGAGGCCGTAGGAGACGATGATCACCTTGTCACCCGCTTGCACCAGCCGCGCGGCCGCGCCGTTGATGCACACTTCGCGCGAGCCGGCCTGGCCTTCGATCGTGTACGTCTCGAAGCGCGCGCCGTTGTCGATATCGAGCACGTGCACCAGCTCCCCCGGCAGCAGGTCGGCCTCGCGCATCAGCTCGGCGTCGATCGTGACGCTGCCCGCATAGTGCAGGTTGCAGTCGGTGATCGTCGCGCGGTGGATCTTTGACTTGAGCATCTGTCTTTGCA
>JBAROU010000184.1:0-12224 GCA_049642385.1 Dehalococcoidia bacterium
GGCGTGTTCGTCGGTGTGCTCGTTGGCGGCAGGGGCGTAAGGGAGGGCGTGGGTGTGGCCGTTGGCGTGCTAGTGGGTGTCTTCGTGAGTGAAGGGGTCGCCGTTGGCGGGCAGGTCACGTCGACTAGTTCGTCGAGGATCTCTACCAGCTGGTCAAATTGATCGACGAAGAACACGTGCTGGTCATCCGGGTCGCTGGCGATGTCCGAAAGGAGCTGGGTGCTTATCGAGTCGCCGACGCCGACGGAGAAGATCTTCTTGCCCTTCGCCTTGACGGTGGTGGCCGCGACGACCGGGTCGCCCGCGACTGTCTGGACTCCGTCGGTGACGACGATCATTGCCTGAGGAACGCCGGCCCGGCCGTGTGCGTTGAACTCGATCTGAGCGCGGTTGATGCCGCCCGCGATGTCGGTCAGATCATGGTACTGGACCATGTTTTCGATCGCGTTCACGACGGCCTGCTGGTTGTCCGAAAGGGCGATCTCCAGCCGCGTGAACGAGGAGAACTGCACAACGCCGATGTGAGCGCTGTTCGTGCTGACCTTGAACGACTCTGTGAGATCAACCGCAAACTGGACCAGCGTCTGCCACTCGCTCAGGCCTCCGCCTGGGGGAGGCACGTCGCTGATGCTCCCCGAGCCGTCCAGAACCAACATGAGGTCGAGCGCGGCCGAGCAGTCGGCAGGCTGTCCGGCGAATGAGAACTCAGGCTGATCGAGCGGGCCACTGGAGCGAGCTGCCCAGGCCTTGGTCATGCCGAGCAGGACGACGCCAAATCCAAGGACGAGCGCAGCCGACGCTATCCGGAAGATCAGCGTCCGCTTGTGCAATACATGCCTCCTCGCGAACTGGTTCGCGGTAGTAGCCCGTTACGAGCGGGCGTTCTGGCGAGGCAAAATCAAGCTAGAGACCCCGCGCACCGGGCCGCCGTCTCCACCAATTCATAACGGGAGTCTCAGATGCGTATTTCAGGCCTAGAACAGGCGGTCTACGCGACGCAGGTGTGGCCGAACTGGAGCACCACCTGGAAGAGGTCGGTTGTGCTGATAACGCCGTCGGCGGGGCCGGAGAGCTTCGTGCCGCTCGGGCCTCGGTCGTACGCGGCGTGGTAGCCGGACGCCGGCGGTGGCGAGAGCGCGGCCGCCACGCTGGTCGGCGCGCCGTTGGTGCCGAAGCGCGCGAGCACCGCGAAGATGTCCGCGACGTTGATCAAGCGGTCCCGCATGAGCGGCGATCCGGTAGGCACATCGTAGAAGTCCCAGAAGTTGTTGGGGTCGCGCTGGCCCCCGTGAGCAGCGTCTGACCCCAGTTCCTGGGCATCGGTGCAGCCGTCGCTGTCGCTGTCGGGGAGCGCGGTGGCGCTCGGGGTGCTGGTCGCTGTCGGTGTCACGGTGGGTGTACTCGTCGGAGTCGACGTGCTCGTCGGCGTTGCCGTCGGTGTATCCGACGCGGTCGGCGCCGCGGTGGGCATCAGGACCGACGTCGTGATCGTCGTCGAGTTGTTCGTCTCGTCAGATTCGGGCACCAGGTCGAAGGGATCGACCGTCGCGGTGTTCTCCACCTCGGTGTCGGTTGCGGAGGAGACGAAGCCGGTCACGGTGACCGTGACCTCCTGGCCCGAGGCGATAGCGCCGAAGGCGCAGGCAAGCTGCCCACCTTGGATGTTGCCGATGACGCAGGCGCCCTGCGTGGAGCCGACGCTGGTGTAGGTGAAGTTGGCGGCAGGCTGGTCGGCCAACTCAACGCCGTTCGCGACTGCTTCGCCTAAGTTCCGCACGTCAATGGTGTACGTCAGCGTCGCTCCGGCTCCGACCGGGTCCGGGTCGTCCAGCTTGGTGATCGTGAGGTCGGGCTGGTCGACCGGCGTATCGGTAGGGGTGTCCGTGGGGGTGTCCGTGGGCGTCTCGGTAGGGGTATCCGTGGGCGTCTCGGTAGGGGTATCCGTGGGCATGTCGGTAGGGGTCTCCGTGGGCGTGTCGGTAGGCGTGTCCGTAGGCGTGTCGGTAGGGGTGTCCGTAGGCGTGTCGGTAGGGGTGTCCGTGGGCGTGTCGGTAGGGGTGTCCGTAGGCGTGTCGGTGGGCGTGTTGGTCGGCGTGTCGGCGGGCGTGTTGGTCGGCGTCTCTGTGGGCGTGTGGGTGGCGGTCGGCGTGGGCGTCGGGCCAAGGACGGTCGTTAGGGCAGAGGCGCTGTTGTTCGACTCATCCGTCTCATCAATGACGTCCTCTGGGTCCACGGATACCGAATTGGTGACGGTAACGTCCGTCGGGGAGGTGACGTAGCCGGTGATGGTGATCGTTACGAGGCTGTCCGGCGCGAGCGTCTGGAGGTCGCAGATGAGGCTACCGCCGGTGAGCGAACCCAAGACAAGGCAGGTGCCCTGTCCTGTGCCGAATGACGTGTAGGTGAACTTCTCCGGCGGCAGATCCGTCAGGACCACGCCCGTTGCGGCCGCGAGTCCAAGGTTGCGCACCTCGATGGTGTAGGTGAGTGGTGCGCCGGTTACCACCGGGTCCGGATCGTCCATCTTCGTCACAGCCAGGTCCGGCCGTGTGGGCGTATTCGTGGCGGTGGGCGTGTCTGTCGGGGTCGCCGTGTCCGTCGGAGTAGACGTGAACGTAGGCGTGGCGGTATCCGTAGGCGTAGGCGTGTCGGTAGGTGTGTCCGTTGGCGTATTCGTCGGCGTGTTGGTGGGCGTCGGCGTATTGGTAGGTGTATTGGTGGGTGTTGGCGTGTTGGTGGGCGTGGCCGTGTTTGTGGGCGTGAGCGTAATGGTCGGCGTGGGCGTCGGTGGGCAGGAGTTGACGAGGAGGCCTTTGCTAACACTCGAGAGACCGGAAAAGTCGTCCACGTAGAAGATGTGCGTCGCGTCAGGCTCGTTGGCGATGATGTCGAGCAGCTCCGTCGTGGTGCCTATCCCGACTCCTACAGCGAAGATCTCGCTACCGGCCGCGTTGGCGCTGGCGGCGGCCGCGGCCGGATCGCCTGCAACATTCTGCCAGCCGTCTGTGACCTGGATGATGATGTGTGGCACGCCAGCACGACCGTTCGCGTTGAGCTCGGCCTGAGCCGTGTTAATCCCGGCCGCGATGTTGGACAGCTCTGCATACTGCTCTATGTTCGTGATGGCTGTTGTGACAGCAGACGTGCTGCTGGAGAGCCCGATCTCTAGTCGTGTCACAGACGAGAACTGGACGACCCCGATGTGCGTGGCGGTCGGTGCGAGGGTGTAGGACTGGACGAAGCCGTTCGCCCAGTCCTTGAGGGTCTGCCATTCCGAGCTATCGATGCTGCCAGAGCCGTCCAGGACGAGCATGATGTCCGCGGTGCCGGCGCCGCATGCTGACTGCGCGGCGTTCGCGCGCTGTGGAAGGAGGGCGCCCGACAACGTCGCCCAAACGCCCGCTAGCCCGAGTGCGAGAGCAAAGGCTGCGACAAATACAGCCGTGGCCACGGCTGGCCGCTTCGGCCTCAACACGGGGAACCTCCTGGCTCGAGGGGCCCGGCGCTCACCGGGCCTATCAAATTGGTAAATGCGGCGATGCGTAAATCTGTTTCAGTTCGAGTTCGAACGAAGCGGCAGAACGAGCGAGGACGGGATGTTGGGAAGCTTGACCAGCTTGACACTCGACGTAATTCGGGGTTCTATAGAGTGGGGAGCGACCAGGCATAGCGCATGGTTGTGTTGACACGCGATAACGCTTGATCTGAAAGGACGAACGAAGCGCAAGGATGCTACCCCCACTCGCCTTCCTGAGGTTCGCGGCTCTCCTTGCTCTCGGGATCGCTGCCGCCGCCATCCTCGGACTGCAACAAACGAAGAGTTCGCTGCCTCTGGAGGCCGCACCTCAGCCAGCGCTCGCCCGCTCCGGCCTGCCGACGCCGACGCCGGAGTTGCTGCCCACCTCCACCCGGACGCCCGTGCCCACGGCGACCCGGACTCCCGTACCAACTGCGACGTTTACACCCAGGCCGAAGCCCAAGCCATCGCCGACGCCTGTCCATTTACCCACGCCGGTCCCCGCGGCTCAGGCGCAGTCCCCGGGCTCTGGTTCGGCAGCGCAACAGCCTTCTGGGGGCCAACCGCCGCCGCCTGCGACACAACCGCCACCGTCCTCCTCCTCCCAGCATCTGGACAGCAGTTTCGCCGCGCAGGTGCTGGCGTTGGCGAACGCCGAGCGCAGGTCGCGCGGCATCGCCACGCTCCGGAGTAACGGGGCGCTCACCCAGTCAGCGGGCGGCTATGCCATGACGCTGCTTGGGTTCGCGTCGCTCACCCATACGGCGAACGGCACGACGCTCACCGGCCGGGTTGGCGCCGCTGGCTACGGTGGCGGCTTCCTGGGCGAGGTCCTCTGGCAAGGCAGGGGTGCGTTCGCGCCGGCCGACGTGGTGGCGGGCTGGATGAATAGTCCACCACACCTCGACATCATCCTCGATCCCAACTATCGCGACGCCGGCGTCGGCTGCGCGTTCCGTGGTGGCGGCTCCTCGCAGGAGATCCGCTGCGCCATGGACGTCGGCGCCTAACGGCGCAGGGTTCGATACGCAACTTGCTGGTCTTGACATCTCTCCGTGGGCTGACCATAATGGCGCCATACGTCTGGTGGCGAAGGTAAGGAAGCCTCCTTCCCAAGCTGGCTAGCACGAAGCTGGTTCGCTGGGAAGCCAGCACGAAATTCCCCCTTCGCGTCTGTTTGAACGACAAACGGCGTGGCGCTAGCCGAAGGCTACGCGGCGTCGCAGGAGCGTGAGGCAACGGCAATGCCGCCGCGTGATGCGAATCGTGCGGCTCACCCTCCTGGCGGGCCCGAAAGGAGGTTTGCCGAACTCATCCCTAGAACCCATTATCTGAAAAGGACAAAGGTAGTAAGGAGGTTGAGCGATGAGTAGGATTCTTCTCGCTCTTGTTACAGGTGGAATCGTCTTCGGAGCCGTAATCGGCGCCGCAGCGAGCTTGGGCGGGATCAGCCCGGCAACGTTGGGTGCGGATGACGCAACGGTCATAAGTTGCGACACCGACGGCGTCAGCGCCAGTTACGACACTGATTTCATCGGCGGCGAGTTCGTCGTCACCGACGTCACCGTGGAAGACATCAGTCTGGACTGCGATGACAAGACGGTGGACGTCGTGCTAACCGACGGCGGGTCGAACGTGGGCGAGGGTTCCGGCACGGCCAGCGGCGGTTCCGCCTTGGTCAGCGTTAGCCCCGCTCCTTCAGCGGAGGCCGTCGACGACATCCATATCTCGATCCATGACTAGAACGTGAGGTGCGGGCGGGCCCGACCGGGTCCGCCCGCACGCGATGAGACGGTTATACGCGAATCCGTGGATTGTAGCTCTGGCGCTCGCGCTGAGCGTTGGCGGCGTTGTCGCGTTCGCGGCGCAGCTCGGGGCGCTCGAGCCTGCGGATCTCGGAGCAAGCGGCGAGGCGGTCGTCGCGCCGCCGGTCGTGATCAAGAACGTAGAGTGGGTGCGCGACTTCGAACCCGGCCACGGGTTCGTCTTGGACGGCGTGGTGGTCACGTTCCACTTCACGGATGATTTCGTAGGCCGGCTCGGCTTCTATGTGGCGCTCACCGGCCAAGCCCCACTCCCAGTGGAGTACAACGAGGACAAGAACCTCGACAAAGCGGCGGGCTCGAAAACGGTGATCGATGCGTCGTTCGAGAGCCTCAACATTCCGCAGGAGGCGGTGGAAGATATCCACATCCTCGTGTGCGATGACGCGGATAGCGCTCCAGCTGGGGAATGCACCGCACCGAGCGGTCCATAGGACATGGTTAGATTCATCCGAACGCTTCTGCTCGCGGCTCTGGTGACCGCCCTGGCGGTCGCTTGGTACCGCGTGCTCGCTCCGTCGTTTCTCGGTGGGCCGGCTGAGTACGTCACGATCTCCGGCGAAAGCATGGAGCCAAGGTTCAGCAGTGGCGACCTTGCTATCGTTCGGAAGCAGGAGAGCTACGGCAAGGGTGACATCATCGCCTACCGAGTGCCGAAGGGCGAACCCGCGGCCGGCTACCTGGTAATCCACCGAATCGTCGGCGGCTCTGAACGGGAGGGCTTCCTCACGCAGGGCGACAACCGAGAGGAGCCGGACCTTTGGCGGCCCACTTCGGATGATATCGTTGGAACGTCCTGGTTTTCTGTGCCGTTAGTGGGGCGTGGTTTGTTGTTCATGCGCTACCCGTTGCCGCTCGCGGCGCTTGCGGGAGGTTTTGCGGCGTTCTTAGTGTTCACCGGGGCGCCGCGTCGACGCCGCGACGATGCGCCGGAGGCGCTTGCCCCGGTCGCAAACGATGTGATCGCGCTGGCTGCACCTGAGGCGACGCACATGCCGCCCTCCGCTCCGGCTTCGACAGCCGTGCTGACGTACGTCGAGCCTGCCCAAGAAGTGTGGGCGCGGAAGGACCTCTGGCCGAACCTGCCTGTGGTGCCACGGCCACCGGCTCCGCTGCGGCAAGCGATGCCGTAGTACTCGCTCCGAAGGGATTCGACGCATCGTCAGACTGCTGAGCACGCTGGCATTCGGAATAGGCATCCTCATCTGGGTGGGTGTGATCGCCATATTCGCGCTGCCCCGAATCGCCGGGTGGGATGCGCAGGTGATCCATTCGGAAGGCATGGAACCGGCGTTGCGCACCGGTGGGGTGGCGATGGTGGGGTCAGGAGGGCCGGAGGACGTTGCTGTTGGCGATATCATCACCTTCCGCCAGCCGGACAAGCCCGATGTGGTGGTCACGCACCGCGTCGTCGGAGTGTTGGACGCCGATGACGGACGAGCGTTCCGGACCAAAGGAGACGCGAATGAAGCAGTGGACAGCTGGCTCGTCCCCGCCGCAAACGTCGAAGGGACGGTGGTGTTCTCCGTGCCGTATCTAGGCCGCGTCGTCGACCGAGCGCACACACGCTGGGGGTTCGCGCTCCTCGTTGGTGTGCCGGCGCTCCTCATCGCGGCGTACGAAGTGTCGAACATCGTGCGCGCACGGCGTCGCGCCCGTGTCCACGAAGAGCCGGTCCTCCCCCAGCCGGTGCCAGAGCTCACGGTCGCCGAGCGTCAGCCCGCGGCAGAGCCAGTGCCCGCACCCGCACCGCAGGCGCCCGCGATCGCCGCGCCGGTTGCGCCCGTGCTCATCAAGGCGCGCCCGGAGCCAGCCCTGCTGGCTGCGCCCTCGGCGCAACTGCTCGCAGCCCCCGCCGAGGCGTTCGACTCAGGGCACGCCACCTGGGCGCGCGCGGACCTCTGGCCGTCGTTGCCTTCGTTGCCGGAGCCGCCGTCTCCGCTGCGTTCGGTCTCTGCGCTCGGGCCCTAGCGACTCGCGATCGCTTCGGCCTGCTGGACCACGCTACGCGCGCGTTCGGCGATAGGCCGGTCAACCATGCGCCCGTCGACCTGCACGGCGCCCAATCCCTGAGCCTGCGCCTTTTCCCACTCGGCGAGCAGCTTCTTCGCGTAGGCCACCTCCGACTCGCGTGGAGTGAAGACACCGTGCACCGGCTCGACGTGGTTCGGGTGGATCACGTACTTACCCGTGAAGCCGAGACCCTTCGCCCGCTCCGCGTCCGCAACGAGCCCCTCGATGTCCTCGATGTCCGCCCACGGCGTGTCGAAGGCGACGAGTCCCGCCGCGCGGGCGCACGTCGCGACGACGCCGCGCGGGTGGTCCAGCTCGCGCCCTTCGCGCGTGCGCTGGACACCCAGGTCGAACGTAAAGTCTTCGCCACCTAGCATCAGCGCGACGAGGCGCGTCGAGGCGTGACTGATCTCTTCGCAGCGCAGCAGCGCGCCGGTCGACTCGATAGCGGCCGTTAGCTCGGTCGCTCCGGGGCGAACGTCTTTGGCCAGCTCCTGCTCGCGGAGCAGCACGTCCACGTCGCGCACGTCTTGCGCCTCCTGCGCCTTCGCGAGCAGCACGCCCGCCAGGCCCGGTCGCACCACGGCCGCGAGGTCGTCGCGGGTGAGGCCGCTCTCGATCGGGTTTAGGCGCACCTGCACGCTGCGGCCCGCTTCGACGAGGCGTCCGACGGCTTCGCCGACGAGCTCCCGCGCACGCTCCTTCTCTTCGGGCGGTACCGACTCTTCAAGGTCGAGGCAGAGCACGTCCGCGGAGAAGCGCCCGGCCTTTTCGAGCAGCTCGGCGCGTCCTCCTGGGACGAACATCAGCGATCGGTGCAGGATCACAGCTCGAGTTCTGCCGCCACGTCACGGCCGGCTTCCACGTCTGCGATGAACTGCGTGACCGAGGCGATAAAGACTTCGGGCCGCCAGTCAGGCGACGCGTGGCCGCAGCGCAGCGCTCGTACGAACCGCGAGCCCGCGAGCAGCGCGTGGTCGCGCTCTGAGCAGGGGTAGAAGCCGTCCCACTCGCCGCCCACTACCAGCGCGGGCAGTTCGAGCGCCCGGATGCGCGCGCTTACGTCGGGACGGGTGCGGATTGCGCGAGCAGTGCCGACAAAGCCTGCGACGGACATGCGCTCGTGCTGCCGGCGGTTCTTGGCCAGGCGCTCTTCGGGCGATACAGGGTAGTCGAAGTAGTGAGGGTCGTTCTCGCGGTTTAGCCCGTCGCGGAATGTTGCCAGCTCAGCCATGCTCATCGACGTCGCGATCTGCTCCAGTTGCTCCAGATAGCCCTGCATGGCGCGTTCGAACTCGCCCGCCGGCCCCTCGTCGGCGCCATTGCCGGCGCTGGTGTCGCAGAGCAGCAGCGAACGCGCCCGCTCCGGATGGTCGGCGACAAATTGCGCCGAGATCATGCCGCCCTGGGAGACGCCGCCGATGTGCACGCGGTCGAGATCGAGCGCGTCGAGCAGCGCTCCGAGATCCTGGGCGTAGGTAGGCAGCGCGTACGCGGCGACGTCATCGGGCGCGCTGGTGTGGCCG
This sequence comes from Dehalococcoidia bacterium, assembly GCA_049642385.1. Taxonomy (GTDB): domain Bacteria; phylum Chloroflexota; class Dehalococcoidia; order DSTF01; family RBG-16-68-14; genus JBAROU01. The sequence goes on from JBAROU010000184.1 coordinate 8,880, forward strand.
TGGCCGCGTACGTCGTAGACCAGCACCCGCAGGTGCTGGGTCAGCCCTTCGAGGACGCCTGGCGGCCAGTCCTCCGTCGGGCCGAGCCAGCCGTGGCTCAGCGCGAGTGTTGGGCCGGAACCGCGTACTTCGTACCAGATGTCGATGCCATTGGCGTGGACGGTGGGCATGGCTTCCTCCTCAGGGCGCGCGGTACTGGCTCGGGCTGAGCACGCGCGCGTGCGTCGACTTGGTGAGCGCCTGGCGCTTGGCGACGGCCTCCACCGCGCGCCGCCAGACCCCCGTGTCGACGCCCTCGGGCGCGCCGCGCGACCAGACGCGCGTGCGCTCCCACATTGCGAGGTCATCATAACGTGTGAGCAGGACGACCTCGTTCCCCTCGCCGATGATCGTCTGCCAGAGGCCGATGATCTTGGCGCCGGCGGCCTCCATGGCGGGCCAAACGTCGTTATTGGAGAGCTCCTGGAACTCGCGCCAGGCGCCAGGCTTGAGCTTCCACGTGCGCAGCACGTAGATCGCCACGTCAGCGCTCCTCCTTGCCTGCGACCGGCCGGCTGGCCTCCACGTCGCCAAGAAAGTCGAGCACGGCGGCTGTGAACTTCTCCGGCTGCCACATGCTAGTACCGTGATAGGAGTCCTTGATCAGCACAAAGCGCGCATCCGGCAGGAGCTGCTTCATCTCCTCGCTCGGGCCACGCATGAAGTCTTGCTCGCCCGTGATGATCAGCGTGGGCACGGAGATCTCGCGGAGCCGGTCCTGGACGCTTGCTTGGTCCGCCAGCGCGCGACCAGCGCCCAGGAAGCCGTCGGCCGTCATATTCTGGAGCTGGCCCATGTGGTTCTGGATTCCCGCCGGCATGGTCGCCTTCGCGCCGACGCCCGCGCTCTCCATGCGCCCGTAAATGGTTCGCGCCAGCGCCGTCAGCCCGAAGCTGCGCACCAACGTTTCCACCAACGGGCGATTGGCCTGGATCTGGCGTGTTACGGCGCTCATCGCGGCGCCGCCGGCGGAGGTGTCGCACAGCAGCAGCGCACGCACCATCTTCGGGTACGCCAGGGCCAGGCGCATCGCGATCATGCCGCCCATCGAGAGCCCGCCGACGTACGCCTGCTCGATTCCGAGCTGTTCCATGAGGCCTCGCTGGTCCTCCACAAACGTGTCGAGGGTGTAGCCGGAGTCGTCGGCGGGCGGCGCGCTCGATTCGCCGTGGCCGCGCGTGTCGTAGACCACGACGCAGTAGCGCTCAGAGAACGGGCCGATCTGGCCGTCCCACATCTCCTTGCTCGCGGCGAGACCGTGCGCTAACACGAGCGGCGGACCGGCGCCGTACGTCTCGTAGGCCAGCTCGATGCCGTTGACGCTCGCTCTTGGCATGGAGTTACGCTGCCAGCAGCTCGCTCAGCTCGTGCTCGTCCGCGCCGGGGCCGACGAGCGACATAGCGAGGTTATCCGGGAGGAAGAGGCGCTGGGCGACGCGCTGCACGTCCTCCGATGTGACCGCGGCGAGCTGGGCGATCGCCTCTTCGATCGGCTCGATCGTGCCCAGCAGGAGCAGCTGTTCGCCCGCGCGCTGGGCGAGCGCCATCGGCGTCTCCAGGCTGAGCCGGAAGCTGCCTACGGTGTAGTCACGCGCCTTGGTCAGCTCATCGTTGCCCACGCGCTCGTCGACGAGCTTCCGGAGTTCGGCCTTGATGACCGCTATCGTTTCGCCCACGTTCTCGGGGCTAACGCCCGCGCTGATGGTGAGCACGCCGGTGTCGTTGTAGCGCGAGGAGGAGGAGCCGATGGAGTACGCCAGTCCCCGCTCTTCCCGCACTTCCTTGAACAGACGCGAGCTCATGCCGCGCCCTAGGACCGCGTTCAGGATGGTCAGAGCATATCGGTCGGGGTCTGTGCGCGAGACGGCCAGGAGCGCCATGTTGAGGTTACTCTGCACAATGTCGCGCGCTTCGACGACGACGTTGTGCGTCGGCAAACTCGCTTTCGCCACTTTCACCTCTGGGGGCTGCCCGCCGGCGAGACCGCCGAGCAGCTCTCGGGCGAGGGCGACCACCTCTCGGTGGGTGGTGTTGCCGGACACGCTCAGCACGATGTTCTGAGGCGAGTACCAGGTTCGAATGTGGTCGATGAGGTCGTCTCGATGCATCTCTTCGACGGCTTCTACGGTGCCCGCGACGGGCCAGCCGAGCGGTTCGTCGCCAAAGCAGGCCTGCGAGAGCAATCGACCGGCCCAGGCGCCCGGCTGGTCGTACGTGCGCCGGATCTCCTGCTGCACCACCGTGCGCTCGCGGTTCAGCTCCCCCTCATCGATGAGCGAGCCCTGCACCATGTCGGCGAGGACGTCCAGCGCGAGCGAGAACTTGTCGAAGGGCACGTGATTCCAGTAGCAGGTCATCTCCTGGCTGGTGTAGGCGTTGAGCATGCCTCCGGCGCCCTCGATTGTCTCGGCGATCTCGATCGCCGTCGGGCGGCGCTCGGTGCCCTTGAACATCATATGTTCCAGGTAGTGGGAGACGCCGTTCGTGCGCGGCTCCTCCGCCCGTGAGCCCACGCCGGCGAAGACATTCACGCTCACCGACTGCGCCGTCGGGACGGGCGTGGTCACCACGCGCAGCCCGTTCTCCAGCGTCTCGATCTCCCAGTCAATCGACATGTGTCCTCCGATCCGGTGGTTGTTTTCAGGGCGTCTGAGGGGCAGTATAGCGGGGTCGTGGGTCAAGGGTGGGGGTAAGGGCCAGGGGTCGAGGGGCGTGGGTCCCAAGATGGCAGGATCTTCTGAGGTCTCCATAGCCCACGCCATGCCTCGGTGACGTTCCTAATTGTGCTTGAGGTGGCTAGCGCTCCCGCCTGGCTCCGCTTCACCAGCCGGAGCCTCTTCCACGGTGAGGCCGACGACGTCCGCGAGGGTCTCGCTCTCGACCTGCTTCCACTCCTCGACCTTGTCCCTGAGAATCTTCAGTTCGTCGTCTGCCAGCTTGCGGGTGGCCACCGGATCGCCAGGAGCTTGGGCATCCGCAAGCTCGATCATCTGGATCGGCGGGCCAATCCACTGAGCGGCCACGTTGATCGCATCGTCCATGACGCGATGGGCTACCAGCTTCGCCCCATGGAGCGTGTGCGCCCGCACCTTGAAATGGGCGAGTCCGGCGAGTGCGACGTACGGGAACATCTCGCCGCTCCCAATGGCAGAGTAGCCTCTGTCGATGTGATCCTCGTGCAGCAGGCCCGCCCCGATCTCCAGGATGCAGCGCCGGTCAGTGCCGCACGCGATGAAGAGGAAGCCGGTCTGGAGGTTCCCAGGAGGCACGCCTGGGAGGTAGGTCGTCAAGCCGTTCAGCACACAC